>CACYDQ010000196.1 GCA_902773215.1 uncultured Spirochaetaceae bacterium
AGCACGAGAGCGCGGCATGGCTTTCGGCGGAAAGCCTGCGGTCGGTCAAATGGCTCCCGGCGGACCTGCTGATTCTGGACAAGGTGGCCGCCCTGCTTTCAAGGCCGCCCATGACGCTGGAACGGCTTCCGTATGCGCTCTCCGTCTGCAAGCTTTCCGGTGCCGGGGACCTGTCGCGCCCCTACAGCTTCTTCTTTGCCGCGCGGACGGACACGGAGCTCTCGCTCGTCTGCAGGACGGAGGAAGTCCCCCCGGGTACCGCCGCGCGTGAGGACGGATGGCGTGCCTTCCGCGTCGCGGGGACGCTGGACTTCTCCCTGGTCGGAATCCTCTCGCGGATTACGGGGCTTCTGGCGGACGGGGGCATCGGGCTTTTCGCGGTGTCCACCTACGACACGGACTACGTGCTGGTCAGGGATGCGGACTTCGCGCGGGCTGCGGATGTCCTTTCCGCCGCCGGATATGATGTCGTGTGAATCATCGTGCCTTCGAGGGCTTTCAGTTTAAAAATCTTGAAGGAACTGCACTTTTTACCCCTCAAAATCTTGAAGGAACTGCACTTTTGGCGTAAAATAATGGTGAAGGAATGACACCTACGGAGTCCTGCGGGATTTGTACCGGCTGGGCAAGCCTGTGGGCAACGGGACGAACCGGAAGCTGATGCGGGATTTCCGCATCTATATGGCTGTCGGCGGCATGCCGCAGGCGGTGCAGGCTTATGTTGACGGCAGGGATTTCTTGCAGATTGACGCGGTCAAGAGGGAAATCATAAGCCTGTATGTCGATGACTTCAAGAAAATCGATTCCTCCGGCCTGATTGGAAGGATGTACAAGTCCGTTCCGAGCCAGCTTGCGACGGACAAGCGGCGCTACATACTGTCGGCGGCGACCCAGAAACGGAAGACCGGCAGGGACCTTGAGCGCATCTCGGATCTGCTGGACTCAAAGACGGTTATTCCCTGCCACAACGCGCTGAACCCGGGCGTGTCACTGTCGCAGACGCGGGATGATGATACCTACAAGCTGTATTTGTCAGATACGGGCCTGTTCACGACGATGCTGTTCGACGCTGCCCCCGGGGCGGGGAGCAACATATACGGAAAGCTGCTCAGTGACAAGCTTCCTGCCGATTTGGGATACCTGTACGAGAACGCGGTCGCGCAGGTGATAGCATCGACGAACCGGGAGCTGTATTACCACACCTGGAACAAAGAGGGAAGCACCCATTACTATGAGGTTGATTTCATCGTACAGGCCGGAAGCAAAATTGTTCCGCTGGAGGTGAAGTCATCCGGCGGCAGGACGCACGAGTCCATCGATGTCTTCTGCGTGAAGTATTCGCGTCACATTGGCGGTATGTTCCTGCTGTCCCAGAAAGATGTCGGGCATCAGGAGCAGCTGCAATTCAAACCAATATATATGCTGCCGTTCATATTGGAAGAATTGTGATGCCACGTCCGGCGGTTACCTGAGGCAGCTATTGTTCCCGCTCTATCGGGCTTCCGCCCTTCCGCCTTTTTTGCTCCTTTGAAGCAGGGTTTCCCGAAGGGCGCAGAGTTTGTCGGCGAGGCAGACCAGCCAGCCTTCCCGGGTCACCGGGGGGACGGGGACGAGGGGGAACATGTGGCGGGATATGATGTCCTTCTCGCGCCCTGTCAGCGTGAAGTCGGCCGCGGCGTTCCTGAGCGCGATGAAGGGATGCGTGAAGCCGTGGGTGCAGGGCGGGCCGGGGTATCCCGTGTGCCAGTCGTAGAGGAAGTAGTCGTGGAGCAGCGCGCCCCGCACGAGGCTTTCCGCGTCGACGCGGATGCCGAGCCTTTCCGCCATGTCCAGGCAGGTCCTTGCGACGGCGACGCTGTGCCGGTAGACCGAGCAGCTCCCGTGCTGCATGAAGTTTTTCTCCAGAGAGATTCTTCCATTCTCCTCCAGCGATCGCAGCGTCCCTATGACCAGCCGCCGCCTTTCCGTCGCATCCATGGGGCAAGTCTAGCACGAACGCGGCCCGCCGTCTACACGGGTGTTTCCCGGGGGGATCCGTCTTCGCCCGCAGGTGCTTGCCTCCGGGGGACGGGAACGTATTGCCTTGACGCTACGCTGGCGGTTCCCGCGGGACAACCCTCTTCGCGGGCTGGTGCTTGCATCTGTATCATACGCATTTGAGAGAAGGTGCGGGCTGGCACACAGTTCAATGAGCGCAAGCAAATGCCCGCTTGAGGGGCCCGTCCCGCTCCATACGTTCCCAAGATGCGGAAGGAAAGCAAATGCCCGCTTTGGGGGCCCCGCCCCGCTCCATACGTTCCCTGAGATGCGGCAGCATGATGCGTCCGTAGCATACACCCTGTTACGCCCGTAGCACACCCCCTGATATGCCCGTAACACACCCCCTGTTACGCCCGTAACACACCCCCCTGAAATTTTTCTAGAAAGCTGGCGATTTTACGACATTTTTCACCCCCGTCCCGTGCCTATAATAAAGGCATATCAATTAAAGCCGCACGGAAGCGACATAATCCGGGCGGTAAGGAGTGAATTATGTCAAAGAAAAACAAAGTGACGGGAAGCGACAACAGCTTCATCAACCTCCGCGACGGGGCCGC
>CACYDQ010000197.1 GCA_902773215.1 uncultured Spirochaetaceae bacterium
AACGGGGGGCGGAAACCCTCTTCTTTGACTATCACCGGCAGCACGGAACGAGAATCAAAATCGTCCGCATCTTCAACACCTACGGTCCCAAGATGAATCCGAATGACGGCAGGGTCGTCAGCAATTTCATCATCCAGGCGCTGCGGGGTAAGGACATTACGGTCTACGGCGACGGCAAGCAGACCCGGAGCTTCTGCTACGTGGACGACCTTATCCGGGGCTTCCTGCTCCTGATGGACAGCCCGGAGGACGTGACCGGCCCGGTCAACCTGGGCAACCCCGGCGAGTTCACGATGCTGGAGCTGGCGGAGAAGGTTATTGCCCTGACGGGCAGCAAGTCCAAGCTGGTACACCGGTCCCTGCCCGGCGACGATCCCAAACAGCGCAGGCCGGACATCAGTCTCGCAGGCTCCCTCCTTGGCTGGAAGCCGGAAATTATGCTGGAGGAAGGGCTCAAAAGGACCATCGACTATTTCAAGGGAGTCATATTCGTATGAAAAAGATTTCTACCATAGTGCCCGTCTACAACGAGGAGGCCAACGTTCCTTTGATGCACGCCGCCCTCTGCGAAGTCGCGGACAAACTTCCCGGTTACGACTGGGAGTTCGTTTTTGTCAACGATGGATCCCGCGACGGGTCATGGCAGGCTCTGGAGGCAATAGCCCGGAAGGACAAGCGTGTGGTCTCCCTGGACTTCAGCAGGAACTTCGGCAAAGAGCTCGCCCTGACCGCCGGTGTGCAGAACTGCACGGGCGACGCGGCAATCTTCCTGGACGCGGACCTGCAGCATCCCCCCGCGCTCATCCCCGAGTTCGTCAAGAAATGGGAGGCCGGGGCGGAAGTCGTCGCCAGCATACGCAAGTCCACGGAAAAGAAGTCGCCCATAAAGGACATCGGCTCCCGGCTCTTTTACCATCTGATGAGCGCGGCGGCCCCCTCCAAGCTCACCCCAAATGCGACGGACTTCAAGCTGATTGACCGCAAGGTGATAAACGAGCTGGTCCGCTTCACCGAGCACAAACGGATGTTCCGTGGCCTTATCGAATGGCTGGGCTTCAGGACCGAGTACATCGAGTTCGTTGCCCCGGAGCGGATAAACGGCACGGCCTCATACTCTCTGGGCAAGCTGCTCGCCCTCGCCATAAACAGCATAACGAGCAACTCCCTCTGGCCCCTCAAGCTCTTTGCCTACCTGGGGATTTTCACGACCTTGGCAAGCTTTGTCCTGCTCGTGATAATGATCGTCCACAACTACGTGCTGCACACGGGCATGTTCAGTTCCATCTCATTCGTCATCGTGACGAACACCCTTGTGCTGGGGATCGTACTGGTCTCAATAGGCCTTGTCGCCCTGTATATCGGGCAGATACAGGTGGAGGTGATAAACCGCCCCCTCTACGTCATACGGGAAAAGCTGAATTCGGGGGAAGAAAAGAACTGACCAATCCGGGCAGCCGGGGCTTCCCCGCCCTACTGCTTCCAGTTGGAACGGTCGGCCTGCTTCTTGACGAAGATGCCGGAGACTACTCCCCACGCGTAGATACAGAGGGTTACCCAGCAACAGAGGGGATGCAGAAGCCAGGCCCGCAGGTCTCCCCTGCGGAAAAAACCGATGAGTGCCTGAACGATGACGGGAACGACAGTCACCGAGCAGAGGCAGAAGAGGACAACCTTGCCCATGCCGACACTTGACCACGGATACTTCCTGCCCTTGTTCCCGCTGAAAAAGAGGAAGTCACGTATGCGGCGGTTCTGCTTGCGGGCGAACGTCCGCACGTCCGGGTAGACCAGGTGGACAATGCCGTTCTTGACTTTGGCAATCCGCGTCTCGGGCTTCTTCTGCAAAAGCTCCCATAAAACATCTATATCAAAGAGGTAGTCACCCTCAAAGTTCCCGACAAGAGCTTCCCGCCTCATGCAAAAGCCGTTCGCCCCGATTGTGGGCATCATTCCCCGGTCGAACGCGATAGAAAGGTAGTCGCCGCAGTCCTCCTCCTGATGGGGCACTTTGGTCCATGTTCCGGAGACAGCACAAATGCGGTCATAGTTGCCCGCATACAGGCAGAGGGGGTCGCTCATTCCCAGCATGGCGCAGTAGCGGGTCATCGCCGGGTCATCTTTCCGCCAGGTATAAGAGATCGGCTCGCTCGCGACAATCTCGCTCTTGTCGAAGGGCTGCATCATCTGGGAAAGCCAGATTGCGTCAGGGAGGATATTGTCTGAGTCCAGAAGGCACACCACATCGCCCGTGACCTGACGGACCGCGACGGCCTTCCCCGCCTCCGCCGTCTTGAGCGGATTGTCCAGCATTCTCACGGCTATGCCGCTTGTGGCAGCGCCTCCCTCCTGCTCCCAGGCCTGGATTTTTTCCCTCGTTCCGTCAGTGGAGCCTCCGTCCGCAAAGACAATCTCAATCCTGTCATGGGGGAAGTCCTGCATGAGGATTGCGTCCATAAAGACATCCAGCGTCCTCATCGAGTTGAATACCGGCGTAACGATAGAAACAGAAAGCATAGGGGCAATGCTAGCACAGAAAACAGAGCTTGTCTATGGACGCTTCAGCCCCAGTTCCCTAAATCGTCATGCTTACGGTCTGTTTCTCCCCGCCACGGATTACGACGACCTGTATGACATCTCCCTTCTGTGCGGAGGCCTCGTAGTCTGTCAGGTCGTCCATGTTTTCAATCGTCGTGCCGTTCATTTGTATTATGATATCACCTGCACGGACTCCCGAGTTGAACGCGGGATACCCGTGGAACGCCGCATACACATACGCGCCTGTCAGCCCCTCTTCCAGCTCGTATTCGTCCAAATCCCGGGATTCAATGCCGAATTTCCATGCGGCCATCTCCGCCTGTGAGTATGGACGGAGGAGGTATACCTCATACGTGAAGGCATCGTTATTGACGAACACGTATTTCTGCTTGTGGAGCTTCGCGAAGTCCGTCAAGTCCCTGTGGCTGCCCTTGTTCTCGCTGGAATAGGACTTGTCACGTGGTCTCCGTGTGCAGATTGAAACACCTACCACCTTATACCATTTGGACTCCCTCAGCTCCTGAAGGTTGAAATCATCGCTGTCATAATAGACGACCGGGACTTCTTTCTTGCCGAGCAGGACTTCCTCCGGGATGTCCTTGACAGCCTCATACTCCGTATAGGCTTGCTCAAGTTTCCGTGTCCCGTCCGTGACGGCTGCGTACATGCAGGACAGGGCACATACCAGCATCGTCAGCTTGGTAACCTTCCTTTTAATCGTTTCTTGCAACATAGTAGTAGTTCCTCCTTACTTATCGATTATAGGATACTTTGCATAGAAGTCAAGTTTTTTGAAATGAAGTTTCGATTCCTGTGACTTGCTGACTATGAATTCATCAGAGGTGCTTATGATGAATTTTAAGTGTGTGCCGGCGGCCTTCGCCTTCGCCCTGTTCTGCCTGTCCCTGTCCGCCTGGACGGAAGGGACGGGAAAGTCCGCATCAACGCCGTCTCTGGCCTGCCAGCCGTCAGCTGAGCTCTATCTTGGGGCCGCGCTCAAGGAGAGCCGGGATGCGGGCGGGGAGGGGGATGAGTCCGGGCGGAAGGTCAGGCTGGATGCGGGAATCAAGGCCGCCCTGAAAACGGACGTTCCCGTGGGGGGCATCCGTGCGGACATGATTCTTTCCTGCGGGCTGCCCTACACGGATGTGACGGAGCTGGGCGGGGCTGACGGTGGGAATTCCGATGGGGAAGGGCTTGTGGCCTTCCTGGATGAGAAGCATCTCCTGCGGGCTGGTGTTTCCTTCTATATATCTACCCTGCGTCTCCCCTATGACGCGGCCCTTTACTGCGGGACGCTCCGCTTTGCGGGGGGACTTGCCCGGCTCAAGAAGCCCTGCCTTGCCGCCCCCTGGAATTACGGGAGCATCTCGCTCCTGTCGCGGGGGCTTGCCGCGGGCCTTCCCGGCTTCACGTCCTCGGAGACTCCTCCCGCATGCGCCGTAGTCCTGAAGCCGTCCGGCGGGGCAGACGTCCTCCCTGCCGTGGAGCTTGCGGTCACGCAGGAGGGGGAAGCCTATGCAAGCCTCAGCACGGAGATGCCTGTCCCCTTCAGCACGTCCTCCCTCGTCTATCTTGCCGGCAATGCGGGCTCGTTCGTATACGGGGGCAAGGAGCTGAAGTCCTGGTTCTACAAGGAACCCTATTATCGGGAACGGCGGTACCTGTCGGCTGATGCGGAGGCGGGTTTCCGCCTGGAGAAGTACCTGAGCCTGAATCTTGCGGCGGGCTTTAGCGAGAACCCGCACGGGGGGCTGGACGAGGTCTGGTTCTGGCGGAGAGGACAGGCCGCCCTGTCTTTCTGGCATCTGGGGCTGACAGCCTCGCATTTCTGTGCGGAGACTCCCGATATGATTCTGCCGGGGGGCAGCCGCCTGAACCAGAGGGACCGGCTCTCGCTGAACCCCTCGGTACGGATTCCGGTAAAGTTTCCGTCGGGGGAGGGGCGCTTGTCGCTCGCCCTGCTCGGCATGAAGGACGGGAAGCTCAAGGGAGGGGAGGACTATGACAGCTTTTGCCACGGGTTCAAGGCTGCGTGGAAGTTCCGGCGGCTTTCGCTTTCCGGTCAGTACACGGAGAGCTTCCCGGAGCGGGGGGAGGACGGGGAGGAGTCTCCTCATGTCCGTAAGCTGGGGCTGGGCCTTTCCTGGCGGGGCGGCTCCTTCCGCTCGTCCTCGTCTCTGAGCCTGAAGAGGGAAGGGGAGAAGGACACGCTCTCCTTCAGCCAGAAGCTCTATCCTGCCAGGGGGGCCGTCTCTTCCGTCTCGCTGGGAATCGGCTCGCAACTCAAGGACGGGGAGCAGGAGAAACTCACGATGAGCCTGGGGGCGGCCTTCCTTTTCCGTGCGGGACACTGCAACATACGGGGAAAACTTCTCTATTCTTCAACATTTTGCGGTGAATTTTGACATATAGACGAAAATGCCCTTGAATATAGATTGTTTTTCTTATATAGTATTGCATTGCATAATGCA
>CACYDQ010000198.1 GCA_902773215.1 uncultured Spirochaetaceae bacterium
CGAAGAGGCTTTCGCCCCGATTCTCTACAAGGGGCACAAAATCGGCATGACGGCATGCTATGACTGCAACCATGCGATGTTCAGCAGGAAGTATGGCCTGAACGGGGTGGACATCATCGTGAACTGCACGGGCGGGGACGTGGAGAGGGACAAGTGGTATAAGTACAACAAGGCCCGCTCCATCGAGAATTCCTGCTTCAACTTTGTGACGATGGGGCATATGTGGAAGACGGAGCGCAACTATGTCTTCGGCTTTACCCCGGCGGGAAAGGAGATGACTCCTGTCCTACTGAACGGTAGTGATGGTGGAAAACGGAACTTCCCCGACGGCATCTATGTCTACGATACCGCCGACGACGACGGAACTTTAGAAATGGATCCGAGCGCACGGCAGAAGGAAAGCGTCAGCAAGGACGAGAGCATCTTTGTCGCTGCGGACGGAATCATGGATTTCTTCATGCAGGGGCGGGAGGTCAAGGAGAATCTCCGCGTCCTTCCCTGCGGCGGCAGGAACCTCGTCATGTGCCTTGTGCGGGGAGAGGACATACTGAAGGCGGAGACAACGCTCAGGCTCCTGTACGCGCGGGAACTTGAGGGCCTTCCCGACAAGAAGTATCTCATAATAAACCAGTGGGACAGCGTGGACACGGATTTCTACGAGAAGCAGCTTTCCCTCATCCTGAAGGTCCACGCCATGCAGAACTTCTGCGCGGTCCTCCTGACATCCGCAAACATGACAAAATGCATCCAGGTCAGCAAGAGCAAGACCGTCCAGCTTGTCAGGGCCGTTGACGGCAAGTTCGGCCTCGCGCTGGCCAGGATGGGCGGGCCTGAGACTGTATGGAAAGACAAAGAGTTCGGCGTGAAGGGGACGCTCAAGACATATATGAAGAAAGCCTGGCGCAAGAACGTCGAATGGCTCATCGAGAGCATGTGACGGGGAATGGCATGGAAGGAAAGGAAAATTCTGCCACCCAGTCCGCTCCTGCTACGGCCAGGTTGCCCCCGGACCTGGAGGAGAAAATCCGGGACTTGGTGGACAGGAGCCTGCGCCAGCTGGAGGAGAACAACAGGTGTCTGGGCCTGTACAGGGAATACAAGGAGCTTACGGTGGAGCAGGTTCTCATGCTCAGCTACGGTGTGTACGAGGACGAGCTCAACAGGATACGGGGGCGGAACGAGCTGCAGTTCGCCGACCTGCTCAGGGAAGCCCGCGACTCCAAGGGCATGAGCGACGTCGATCTGTACAAGGCCGCGGGGCTGAGCAAGCAGGCCTACTCCAAGGTCATCTCCGGCAAGTGCGTCCCCAGCCGCGAGACAGTCATTGCCCTCGCGGTCGCCCTGGGGCAGGGCATTTACGAGACCAACGCCATGCTCAAGACGGCGGGATACTGTTTCCTTCCGTCGGACGCACTCTCAAGCCTTGCCCGGAGCAGCATACGGATGAAGCAGAACCTTGAGGAGCTGAACACCATTCTGGACGAGAACGGCCTGCCCGTCCTGGGCAGCAAATAGGACTTTCATTTTTGACAAGAGCTTTGCCGTGCGTGCTACAAACAATCGGGATGATGTACGTCCAGATGACGTGTATAATAATAAAAACCGCCCGGTCGGGCGGTTTTTTTGTGCTGGGATTGTGCGGTTAGTTAGCGGGGAAGGACAGCTGACGGGTTGATGCTGCGTCCGTTTTTGTAGACTGCGAAGTGCAGGTGGGGACCGGTGCTCATTCCCGTGCTGCCCACGTATCCAAGAACGGTGTAGGTGGAGACAGACTGGCCAACCTTGACGGAGGCCGCCTGCTTCATGTGCCCGTAAAGGGTCTGATAGCCGGAGTGGTGGCTGACCGTGACGTAGTAGCCGTAGGTCGCGTTGTAGCCCACTGCGCTGACTTTTCCGGAGAGGGCTGCGTAAATCTTGCTGCCTTGGGGACAAGCCATGTCAAGTCCGCCGTGGAAGGTGCGCTTGGCGGCGTTGAAGGGGTTCTGCCTGTATCCGTAGGAGGATGAGTAATAGAACCAGCTGTGAATCGGCTTTGTGAAGAGGTCGCCGTTTATTTCCTGCTTCTGCGTCCAGTTGAGCCGTGCGTCCGGGATGAACACGGAGGCTCCGGCCATGAGCGAGTCAGTCTTTCCGATATTGTTGGCGAGGGCGCATTTCTCCGCGTCCAGGTGGACAGGTGTCCTGCTGGTCGCATCGTCCTCTTCGAAGAGTTTGTCACAGATGCTTTCGAGGGTCTCGTCCTCGTCTTTTGTTGTGTAGATAATTCCGGCCATGGACGGAATCTTCAGGTACTGGCCGGGCTGAATGAGACGGCTGGCCTTGATATTGTTGACGCTGATAAGTGTGTCCTGGGTGACGCCGAACCTGTCGGCAATCTTGCTTATCATGTCACCTTCCTGAATCATGTAGGTGAAGTAATAGAGCTCCCTGTCCTCGCCGTCGTCCGCCGATGATGCCGCCAATGACTGGCTTAGCACCGGGTCGTCTTCTATGAGTATCCTTGAGCTTGTCAGTTCCGGTAGTCCGGGGGTGTCAAAGCCGCCCTTGCCCGTTGTGTTCTTATTATAATAGAGTACGCCCAGGGTCGTAGCCACTACGAATCCTGCCGCGCTTACCACGAATAATGAGCAAAAAGCAACAACTTTTAAATGTTCACGCATCTTGTTTTTTTTATTGTAACATATATTGCCGAAATTAGCAATCGCTTTTTCGGTTTTGTCATACACTTGGTACATCGCAGTCAACCCCTTCTTTTATAATTCTTTTCTTATTTATTCCTATCAAATATGTCTCGAATGACTCATTCCGGCATGCCTCGGGTTTGAATCCCTTGGCGGAAGTAAAAATCTCCCTCATTTTCTGGAGCTCCTTCTGCTGTGAGCCGTTCTGAAACATCTTCACGCAGAAAGAGCCGCCCTCCTTAAGCAGCTGCTGGGCGTAGTAAAGCGCCATCTCCACCAGCGCGGTCGAGCGCGCCGTATCCACCGTCCTATTGCCTGTCGTCAGGGGGGCAGCGTCGCACACCACCAGGTCATAGGGGCCTTTTGCCTCTATCTGTTTTCGTATGTCCTCGGAAAGCAGATCACCCTGTATGAAGACGAGGTTTCCTGCCCGTACGTCCTTGGCGAGCGGGTTCAGGTCCACGGAGACCACCGTTCCGCCTTCCTTGATGTTGCGAAGAAGCCATGTCGTCCAGCTGCCGGGGGCAGAACCAAGGTCCAGGACTGCGGACGCTCCCTTGAGCAGGCCGAATTTCCTGTCCATCTC
>CACYDQ010000199.1 GCA_902773215.1 uncultured Spirochaetaceae bacterium
AGAGTATGAAGACTATTATGACATAGATGCGAGTTCTTCCATCGGTGCTCTCTTCGTATTCGATTTTTAAACCGAAGCTCAAAAAAACACCTGAAGAAGTGGTTACGCCCTCTATGCGAGTTAGCACATCCTCAGGTGCTTACAGAAGCATGAGTCTGACAAAGAGCCCTACTCCGCCGCCTTGAAATTGAAGACAGGCTTGATTACATTGACAATATCCGCGGTCGGCTCAATGTTGGCGACAATCTCGCTCATATCCTTATACACCATCGGGGCCTCGTCAATCGTGCTCAAGCAGACTGTCGAGCTCCAAATTCCTTCCATCGATTTTTCAAAATCCTCCAGCTTGAGCTTGTAGCGGGCCTCCTTCCTGCCCATCACGCGGCCGGCCCCGTGCGGTGCCGAAAAGTTCCAGTCCTCATTCCCCTTGCCGACGCAGACCAGGCTCCCGTCGCGCATGTTAATCGGAATGAGCAGCTTTTCCCCCTTCAAAGACCGCACGCTGCCCTTCCGCAAAATCATCGCGTCCATGTCGATATAATTGTGAATCGTCGTAAACTGGTCAAGCACGTCACGCTCGTCCAGCTGCAATCCAGAACAGATTACGTCGATCATCGCCTTCCTGTTGAATTCGGCAAACCGCTGCACAATCTTCATATCGTTGATGTAATCATCAAAGAGCTCTCCCTCGACATAGGCAAGTGACTGCGGAATATCAATCTGAAGTCCCTTCTTGATTTCCGGTAGCAGGGACTGAATTTCATTGTCCCGCCCCTCCGCCTTCAGCTTTGAGATGGCTTCGCGGATATCGTCGATTCTCGTGCGGGTCAGCGTCTTCCATGCCATATCCTGATAGTACTCCGCAACCTCAAGGCCAAGATGCCGGCTCCCCGAGTGAATGACGATGTACAGGTTCCCCGCCTCGTCCCGGTCAGCCTCAATGAAGTGGTTGCCTCCCCCCAGGGTTCCAAGGGAACGTCTGGCATTCGCGACGTTCACCTTTTCGCACCTGATTTTATCAAACTCTATTTCGCTCACGAACCTGTGGAGATCATCGCCGCGACGCACCTCCCGTCCGGCAGGAATACCCCGCCTGATGCACGCGTCAAGCTCCTCAGGACTAAAGCATTCGCTCACCGGAGAGTCCGCCCTCACAATCAGGGTTTCCATGCCGCAGCCAATGTCCACGCCGACCAGATTGGGACAGACCTTGTCGGCAATCGTCATCGTCGTTCCGATAGTACAACCCGCCCCTGCATGGACATCCGGCATCATGCGGATGCGACTCCCAGCCGCATAGGGCTGATTGCAAAGACGCTCAATCTGGACCCGGCCGCTCTCATCAAGCCTGTCCGTAAAAACCTTCGCGGTATTGTACTTTCCCTTTACTTCCTGCATACCCCTTTCCTCCTGTAACAGCTACTATGTGGATTCCGTTTTTTCCATGTCAATTTCGCACTCGATCTCAACATCGTCTTTCATGATGATGTCGTCAACCGTAACCCCGAATACGGCGGCGAGGACAATTAGGTGGTCAATCGAAGGCAAATACTTGCCTTTTTCCCAAGAATAGATTGCCTCGGCAGAAGATAAATTGAAGATGGTCTGGATTTCGCGGACAGAAAATCCCGAGCGGATTCTCAGCTCCTTGATTCGTAATGCGGTCGCCTCGGCATTGATAACGGGCTTGTTGATTTTATACATACGTCGTTCCTCCTTGTCGTAGGGAAGCCAACGGACGCACAGCAAATAAAACGTTAGGCTCCCCTCATATTAGCTTACAAACAGCCCGCCATATAAAATAAAGCAAAGTCTGTTTGCTTGCCTGTTTCTGTATTGGAAGAACAGTAAAAAACGCGTTCACCTCATTTGCTCCTTATAAAAAGTATGGCAGCCGCAAAACCTGAGGATTCTGCAAGCACGCAGATGCTCAACGAGCACAGCTCGCAGTATATCACAAACGCAAAACGTATGCACTAAAGTCCTACTTGAAAAAAACGGCAGGGAGGCATATTCGTCCACGGCTGGAAGCCTATACGGAACGAAAAGTCGTCAAGAAAAATGTCAAATTTCGGAAAAAGTCGTCAAGAAAAGTGTCATAAATGCTTGAAAAGTCGTCAAGAAAAGTGTAAAGCTTCGGAAAAAAATGGTAGACTCCTACCGTCTGAATAGAATGAAGCCCAATTTTACCGAACTGAACAGGCTCTCAAAGCAGTTTGAGGAGTCCATGCGAAAAACGCATGAAGAGGATCGCAGGAAGATAGCGATGGCGGTAAAAGACAGATGTCTTTGATTTTGTATATTTCAGCCGGCAGCATTTTATCCTCCATGAGTCTTGTACCGTATAGAAACGATAGCACATTTAAGACAAGACCTCTTGAAAAACATTATCAACTATACCGTACGTTGCATCTGCTGTCATTCA
>CACYDQ010000200.1 GCA_902773215.1 uncultured Spirochaetaceae bacterium
AGTCGGGTATCCTGCCACAAGGTGGCTCATAAGCTGTATCTTTTCCATTCTGATTTCTCCTTATGCCTGGTGCACGTCCTCGTTCGCTTCAAGCCGGGCTATCTCCGACTTGAGGAATTCCTTCCATTCCTTTGGCCTGAATACTGGGCTCGTGATGAATACGTCCTTGTCCCCGCGCCCGCTCATGTTTATGACGACTGCCTGGTCTGCCGGAATCTCCCGGGCTATCTTCATCGCGGCCGCCCCGGCGTGCGCGCTTTCCAGCGCGAAGAGGATGCCCTCGTTCTTTGCGAAGAAGCTGACCGCCTCAAGCGCGTCCTTGTCCAGTACCGCGGTGAACTCCACCCGGCCTTTCATCCCGAGCTCGGCAAGCTGGGGGCCGATGCCGCAGTAGTCCAGGCCCGCGCTGATGCTCCGCGTGGGCAGTGCCTGTCCGTCCTCGTCCAGAAGGAAGCGGCTCTTGTAGCCCTGCATGATGCCCTCCCGGCTCGCGTTGCCGGTCATGCGGCTCGCGTTCTCGCCGACTCCCGGCCCCACGCCCCCGGCTTCCGCCGCTATCAGGCGCGGCTCCTTCTCGTCGATGAAGGGGCTGAAAAATCCGATGGAATTGGAGCCGCCTCCGCAGCAGGCGACCATCGCCCCAATCTTGATGCCCCGCTCCTCGCATTCGGCCTTGACCTCTTTGCCGATGACGGACTGGAACTCCCGCACCATGTCCGGGAAGGGGGCGGGGCCGAGTGCGCTGCCGAGCACGTAGTGGGTCGTGTCCGGGTTTGCCGCCCAGTCGCGCATTGCCTCGTTCACCGCATCCTTGAGCGTGCGGCTTCCTGATTTGACGGCGTGGACTTTCGCGCCGTACAGTTCCATCGCGGCGACGTTGGGCTGCTGGCGGCGGACATCGACCTCGCCCATGTAGACCGTGCAGTCAAGCCCCAGCTTGGCGCAGGCGGCGGCGGTCGCAAGCCCGTGCTGGCCCGCCCCGGTCTCCGCAATGATGCGCTTCTTTCCCATCTTCTTGGCGAGCAGGCACTGGCCTATCGCGTTGTTTATCTTGTGTGCCCCCGTGTTTGCGAGCCCCTCGAGCTTTATGTATATCTGCCCGCCCCCAAGGAGGCGGGTCGCCGTCGGGGCGAAGTAGAGGGGGGTGGGGCGGCCTATGTAGTCCCGCCGTATGATATCCAGTTCCTCCAAAAATGCCTTGTCCGCCATGTAACGGGCAAATGCCTCCTCCAGCTCGTCAAGAGGCCTCCGTAAGACCTCCGCGACGTACTTGCCGCCATAAGTGCCGAAAAATCCTTCCGTAGAGTATGCCATAGTCACCCCTTTTGCTACTTTTACTAGAAACATAATACGCGGCAGGGCCACCCTTGTCAAGACGTTGCAGGCCTGCTCTTGATAAACTGGCCTGTATATGCTATGTTTTTCCTATGGGTTATGAAATGAAATCAAGTTTGCGCCTCCTCTTCTTTGTCGCATTGTTCCTTCCCCTGATGTTCCTTTCGTCCTGTTCGGAAGCTGATGATGACACGCCGCTCTCTTCTTCACTCCCGTCGGAACCGAACAGGGTTCCCGCCGGATACTTGGAGAACTACAACTGGAAAAGGATAAGCGATGCCCAGTTCGAGACTCTGTGGGACAGCTATGATTTTACCGTGCAGCTCTACAAGAGGGCTAACTTTTACCAGAAAGACAAGAAGATGGGCGAGACAAAGCTGTACTGGAGCTGCCCCATCGAGAAAACAGGCAACAAAGATTACACGCTGAGATATGGTCTGGGACATAATATCGGCCTGCCCCTTACGCGAAGGCAGGCGGGCTATGACGCCGTCTTCCAGGCGAGGGAGAATTCGAGCCTCATCAAGTTTTATTCCAAGGATGACGATGGGCGTGTGTATGAGTCCGTTTTCCTGTACGGCTGGCTGGTGGAGATTAACGAGGAGTCCGACCAGAAGTCCTATGATGAGCTTATCGAATACTGGATCGAAGAGTAGTCTTGCTTCCTACTCTTCACAGACCCGGTAATCCCAGTTGTGCTTGGGGTAACGGCCTTTCATTTCCTTGCAGATTTCTTTCCATGTACCCGTCCAGAATCCTTCCAAATCGTCCGTAACCTGCAAAGGGCGGCGGGCGGGTGAGAGCAGGCGGAGCAGCACGGGCACTCCCATTACGCGGGGGGTCGTGAAGCAGCCGAAGAGCCTTTGGATGATTATTTCCATTACGGGGCGGATGCCATTCTCTTCCTCATATTTTACCGGGAATCGTTTGCCGTTTGCGAGAGTCATGCTGTCGGGGACGGCTGAGTCCACTGCCTGGCCGTCCAGCGCATAGCGCAGGGCATTCAGCGCGGCTTCCGGGCTGAGTGAGTTCCCCGTTATGAAAGGAAGCAGCCAGTCCTCCGTGTTTTCCCTGAGCTTTTCCAGCGTTCTGCCGTTGGCCCCGGCATTTTCCGCGTGCTGCCAGTAGAAACGTGCCCTCAGAAGGAAGGACTTTGCCGCATCCGAGAGGGGCAGTGCCGTCACGCCCTTCTCGCGTACGAGCGAGCATATCGCTTTTCCGTAGTCGCCCGCATCTGCCTTCAGGTTGACGCGGGAAAGCTCTATTTTGCCGTAGCAGATGGATTTGACTTTGCGGATACGGGATGTGTCCTGCCCCGTGAATGTGCAGCTGATGGTTTCTTGTATCCTTCCCTCAAGGAAGCGGTCAATGCACTCACCCGGAAGCTCTTTCCAGCTGTATATCCGCCCCTGCCGTTCCCCTGCGTCAACGTCCAGGGCGAGAATCCACTCCGGGCAGCGGGCATGCTTCTCCCTGTCCTCTTTCGGCAGCGAGGCGACCCTTCCGGACGGGAATTTATACAGGCCTCCTTCTTCACAGAGCCGGGCAATCCTGTCGGGGTAACCTGCAAGAAGCGGCTCCGCAAGCTGCTTCCGCAGGTCAGGGAATTTTTTCAGGCAGGATGCCCGCCGCCTTTCGCAGTCGTCTACGAACCGTTTCTGCTGCGCGGGGGAAGCTTTTGCGTATTCGCTGTAAGGCATGATGCAGCCTGCCCCTCCTTCGATTGCCGCGCATGACAGGCGGGGAGACATCCCCATCTGCACTGCCGCCCGCCCCAGGTTTGTTATACCCCCCCTGGCATCCAGGCAATCAAGCTGCTGCAGGAGTTCCCGCGAGGCATTCCATGCGCTTTCAGGAGGCTCATCGAACCAGGCCAGCGATTTCCTGTCCGTTATGCCCCAGTCCGCGCATTGCAGTATGACGGAAGCAAGGTCACTCCGGAGGATTTCCGGTGCGGTCGCTTCGGCCAAGCTTTCCCGTTCGCCCCACAGGCGGACGCAGGTTCCCGGCCCCGTCCGTCCGGCACGTCCTGCCCTCTGCCTGGCAGAAAAAAGGCTCTCTCGCTCGGTCACGAGCGTCTCCATCCCTGCCCTCACGTTCATGCGGTTCAGCCTCATGAGGCCTGAGTCTATGACGACGGAGACATCGGGTACTGTCAGCGAGGTTTCGGCAATCGCAGAGGACAGGATAACCCGGCGCTTTTCCCCGGGGCGGGGCGGGGACAGAATCCTGCGCTGTTCGTCCAGGCTGATGCTGCTGTGCAGGATGAAGATGTCCGCTTTATTGGCAGCTCCGGCGGCATGGAGCTCCGATTCCGCCCTCCGTATGTCCGCTATTCCCGGCAGGAAGGCAAGTATGCTGCCTTTCCCGTGCGAAAGTTCCTGCATGACCGCCCCTGCGACGGAAAGCTCCGGCTCGTAGCGGATTCCGACGGGGAAAAGGCGGCCGGGCACGTCAAGGACCGGGGCGGGCTGACCTTCTGTTCCCAGGTAGGCCGCGGTTTTCTCTGCCTGAACCGTTGCGGACATTACCAGCACGAAGAGATCGTCCCTCAGGCTGACAGCCTCCTTGAGGAAGCAGAGGGCAAGGTCTGCGTGGATGCTGCGCTCATGGAATTCATCGATGACGACGACCGATACCCCTTCTAGGGATGGGTCATCAAGCAGCATGTTCGTCAGGATGGCCTCGGTCATTACGGTCAGGCGGGTCTTGCTGCTTGTCTTCCTGTCCAGTCGCATGAGGTAGCCGGATGTCTCGCCCGCCTCCTCTCCGAGAATCTCGGCGACCCGCCGTGCCACGGCGAGCGTTGCCAGCCTGCGCGGCTCCAGCATGAGAATCCTGCCGGGGAAGGCCCTGAGCAATGCGACCGGGACGGCGGTGGACTTGCCCGCGCCTGTCTCTGCGGTCAGCACCATAAAGCGGGAAGCTGAGGATTTGAGTCTGCTGCAAATCTCGTCCAGGTGCCCTGTCACGGGCAGACCTGATAATAATGCCGGCCAGTTTGTCATTACGTCTGTCCTTTACTGTGTTTTCTGAGAATCATCCTGTCCGGATTCTTCGGGAGGGCTGGCCACTGCGAGCAGCCCTGTCTCCTCATCGTCGTCCCCGAGCGCGAGGTTCGCGAGGTCGGAGTTTATCTTGTAGCGGGTGGCTTTCTCCTTGGTCGTTCCCGGCAGGTCGAGCGCGAGGCCGGACTTCGCCTTGTCCGCCTCCTGTTTTTTCAAAAGCTCCTTGGCGGCAAGCAGAAGCTCCGTGGCCTGGGCAGCCCTGACGTGGAGCAGGTGTGCCACGTCCGCTTCCTGTGCGGCACAGAGGGCGGCGAGCGTCCCGTATTCCTTCATCAAAAGCTTGTCCCTCTCCTTTCCGACATGCGGCAGCTTGACGAAGGGGGAAATCACGTTCTCCTTGGTGCGGAGCTCCTGGTTCCGGCTCGTCGCAAAGCGGTGTGTCTCGTCGCGGACCCGCTGGAGCAGGCGGAGCGCATCGCTCCTCTTGGGCAGGCAGACGGGTTTTGCCGCATGGGGCCGCCAGATTTCCTCATCACGCTTGGCAAGACCCGCTATGGGTATGTCCAGCCCCAGGGAGGAGATGACGGCATCGACGGCATTTACTTGTCCGATGCCACCGTCTATGAGGATGAGGTCGGGCAGGGGCTTCTTCTCGTTGACGAGCCTCGTGTAGCGACGGCTTGTTGCCTCCTTCATCGAGGCAAAGTCGTCTATGATGCCGTCCGTCGTTTTCAGGCGGAACTCGCGGTAGTTCTTCTTGTCCGGGTTGCCGTTGTAGAAGCTGATGAGCGAGGCGACCGGGAACTTGCCCCCGATGTGGGCGATGTCGAATCCCTCTATGCGGACGGGGAGGGTAGGGAGGCCGAGGACTTTCTGCAGCTCCTCCATCGCCGGGAAGTCGCCCCGTTCCCTCATGCGGCGGATGATGTCCTCCTTCGCGTTCTGTCTCGCCATCTCAAGGGCGGCCGAGTGCAGTTTCTCTGCCTCCATACCCGGACGGACTAATGCGATGTCGGTCTCAATCCCGTAGCTTTCGGAAATCCATTTTTTGATTATCTCCATGCCGTCCCCGGTCATCACGTATATATGAGGGGGAATGCTTTCCTTTTCAGTGTAATAGGCGCTCATGAACTCGGGCAGTATCTCCGTGTCCTCGTTCAGGCTGATGGTCCGGTAGTTGTCCCTGCCAAGAAGCTTTCCCGCGCGGATTTTCAGCACGGTGAAGCTGACGAGCTCTCCTTCCCGCCAGGAAGCGATGTAGTCCCGGTCGTCTCCGTCGAATCCCTCGACGATGTTCTGGTTCTTCAGCACGGACAGGGCTTTGAGCCCGTCGCGTATCCTCGCCGCCTTCTCGAAGTCCATGCGGGAGGCGGCCTCCTTCATCTTTGCCTCAAGCCGGGCCAGCCCTTCATCGGTGCCGCCGTCCCCGACCAAGGCCGCTATCTCCTCGATGTATGAGCGGTAGTCCGCCTTATCGACGTCCTTGCAGCAGGGGGCGAGGCAGCGGCCTATATGATAGTAGAGGCAGGGTGAGGTTTTCTCGCGGAATGTCTTGCAGTGCCGGAGGGGGTATATCTCGTAGAGCGTGTCGATGAAGGTGTCCAGCGCGCCCGCGTCCGGGAAGGGGCCGAAATACTGGGAGCCATCCTGCACGACCAGGCGGGTCTTAAAGAGACGGGGGTATTTCTCGTTCGTTATCCGCATGACCGGATAGGACTTCCCGTCCTTCAGGTTTATGTTGTAGCGGGGGGTATATTTCTTTATCAGGTTGTTCTCGAGCAGGAAGGCCTCGTACTCGTTGTTCGTCGTGATGTACTCGATGCTCCTCGCCCGCGAGACAAGGAGCCGGGTCTTGATGTCCTTGTTCGCGTTGAAATATGATGAGAGGCGGCTTTTGAGGCTCTTTGCCTTGCCGACATAGATGACGGTACCGGAGGAATTCTTCCACATGTAGACCCCGCTCAGCTCAGGGGCTTTGAGCGCGGTCTGGTGGAGTTCCTCGCGTATCTCGGCGGGGGAAAGCTGTGTTTCCAGTTCGTCTGTCGGCATGCGGACAGTATATCACAGTCTTCCGGCTTGCACCAGCCCGGCTTGCTCCTGCGCTTTCAGCATCTGCGCTGATAATTGCCCTTTTGCCCGACTTGTGATAGCATCGGGGTATGGAACGCAAGACTTTGATATACAATGCCCGGCTGGTGGATGAAGCGACTGACATGAAAGACGCGGGAATTCTCATCTCGGGCGAAAAGATAGAAAAAATCCTGACGGGCGAGGATGCCGCCGCCATCCTGCGGGCAATGGACCTGGACAAGGCAGACCTGTCTGCCGGAACTGATGTGTTTGACGCGCGGGGGCAGGTCGTCATGCCTGCTTTCATCGACATGCACGCGCACTTCCGCGATCCGGGCCTGACGCAGAAAGAGGACCTGGAGAGCGGGTCCCGGGCGGCTGCGGCTGGCGGATTCGGTACGCTCGTTCTCATGCCCAATACCAGCCCCGTGATTTCATCGCAGGAGGCTGCGGAAGGCAACAACAGGCGGGGAGCAGGGCTCGGGCTGGCGGACTTGTTTCAGTCCGTCAGCATTACGCGGGATTTCGGCGGGAAGGACATCTCCCATCTGGAGTCTCTGGACAGGACGGTCGTGCCGCTCATCACCGAGGACGGGCACGAGGTGCTTGACAGCTCCGTGATGTACGAGGCCATGAAAATTGCGGCCCGGAAGGGGATAATCGTCTCCTGCCACTGCGAGGATCCTTTCCTTGCGGCCGCCGCCCGCCCCATCCGCATGGCCGCGCTGGAAGAGCTGGAGAAGGGAAAACGTGAGGATGCTGCACGGTTGCTTGCCAAGGCAGATAATCTGCTGAGGCTTGCCGAGGATGTGGCGACTGACAGGAACATACGGCTTGCGGCGGCTGCGGGATGCCACCTGCACCTGTGCCACGTGAGCACGAAGCATTGCCTTGAGGCGGCAGTCAGGGCGAAAAAAGCTGGGCAGGACCTGAGCCTGGAGGTCACCCCGCACCATATCGGGCTTACCGGGGAGTCCATGCCCGGCATCTTCAACATCGTGAATCCGCCCCTCCGTGCGCAGGAGGACAGGCAGGCTCTTGCTGAAGCCTTGATCAGCGGGGATGCGGACGTAATCGCGACCGACCATGCCCCTCATACCCTGCAGGACAAGAAAGGCGGCAGTCCCGGTTTCTCCGGGCTGGAGACCGCTTTCGCAGTGTGCTATACGAATCTTGTGATGGGAAGCGGGATGAATTTGCAGGCGCTTTCTTCACGGATGTCCGCACAGCCCGCCCGCTTGCTTTCGCTTGCGGACCGGGGCCTGATTAAGGCGGGATACAGGGCCGACCTTGCCGTCGTGGACACGAATCACGTCTGGACGGTGCTCGGCGGGGACTTCCTGAGCCGGGGGAAATTCAGCCCCTGGGAAGGAAAGTCCCTGACCGGCAGGGTAACGGCCACGCTGCACGGGGGCAGGAAAGTTCCGCCTGTCACTGAGCCATAAGCCAGTCGCGGATTTCCTCTATGTGGTTGCCGATGCACCAGGTATATTCGTGGCATCCGCCGTCAATGACGGTGTATTTGATGGCACCCTTTTTCTTTGCCAGGTCCTTGGCTGCCTTGGAAAATTCTTTCTCGTCATAGTCCACGTTCCAGGTAGCGCGGGCGACGCCCACACCTGCCTTCGAGAATCCGTCGGCTGCCTTGTCCATGGCATCGCACGCTTTCTGGTCATTGGAGGAGACCATGATCCACATCTTCTCCCGCTGCAGGCCGTCGATTGATTTAAGTCCCTGCGTGGGAGACATCACGAGCTGGGCCGCGTAGAAACCGGGATACTTCTGTCCGATCATGAGGTTGGCTACGGCCCCGTCACCTTGCCCGACGGCGTAGAACCTGTTCCTGTCCACCCTGAAGTTTTCCACTTGCCTCCTGACGGCACGGTATATTACGTCCAGCGCATCCGACCAGCTTCCGTCCTCGTGGATGAGGGGGCCGTGCTTTTCCTGAACGTACTTGGGGTACTGGATGGCGATGATTATGGACTTGTGCTTGTCCTGCTCTGCTTCCGTTGCCCAGACCGTGCCGCCCTCACCCTGCAGGAGGGTTGACTTGCTGATATTGGTATTTGCCCGGGAGTCAGGGATGAATACGATGACGGGATAGTTCCATCCCTCTGTATAGTACAGCGGCATATAGAGGCAATAGCGCAGTTCGATTCCCGTCTCGTCGTCCCTGTAGGCTTTCTCCTGGAATTCCCTGACGATTTTCGGTTCCGCTATCTTCTTGGTCTGTATAGTGGCGGGGCCCGCGTAGACCGTATTTCCGCCGGAGACTTTGACTTCGCCTTTCTGGGTGACGGTGACGAACTTGCTGAACTGGATTTCGGGGTTGACTTCCTGATTATCGTTGCCAGGATACCAGAAGTTGTCGCAGTTCAAAAAAATCCTGACGTTCTTGCCGTCCACGGACACCGACTTGATATCGTATCCCTCAACGGAGTAATCGTCTGCCGTGACCGATGTCGGATCCAGTTTTTTCCGATAGAGCAGGGTCACGGTCGTGACTTTGAAGCCGTCCCTGTATATCTGGGCCTCGCCCTCGGCCATGACGATTCCTTCTTTGGCGGGAACCATTTTGACTCCGGACGCGAAGGCAAAATCTGCAAGGGCGGACAGGCAAAGGGCCGCCGTCAACAATCTGAATGCTTTTCTCATAAATCCAAAACCTCTCTGGTTTTCATTTTTTATAGAAAAATTTCTATATGATTACACAAACAATCTTGCGTTCCTTTTGGAACAGTCAGGACAAGGCCACGTCCAGTACCATCATCAAAGCAAATCCGATGGCGAATCCAATCGTACAGATATCGGTCTTCTCGTCCCTGCTCGCCTCCGGCAACAGCTCCTCCACGACGACGTAAATCATCGCGCCTGCGGCGAACGCCAGCAGGTAGGGCAGGATGCCGGTCACGAAGCCTGCCAGCAGGATTGTCAAGACGGCGGCAGCGGGCTCCACGATCCCGGAAAGCGCACCGTAGATGAAGGATTTGAGCCTGCCGTTACCTTCCGTCCGGAGGGGCATGGATACGATGGCCCCTTCCGGGAAGTTCTGTATCGCTATTCCGATGGCAAGCACGAGGGCGGCCTGAAAGCCTATGTGTGCGCTGCCTTCCAGCATCGCCGCGGCAACGACACCGACGGCCATCCCCTCGGGAATGTTGTGCAGGGTGACTGCGAAGACAAGCATCGCCGTTCTGGAAACTTTGCTCCGCGGACCTTCCGGGGTTTTTGCGAGCGCATGGAGGTGAGGGGTGATTTTATCAAGGAGGAGGAGGAATGTGATTCCTAAGGCGAATCCGGTGAGGGCGGGGAGAAATGCCATTTTTCCCATATGGGCCGACTGGTCCATGCTGGGGATGAGCAGCGACCATACTGAGGCAGCGACCATAACCCCTGCCGCAAATCCCGCCAGGGCGCGCTCAAGGCTGTCGTTCATCTCGCGCCTCAAAAAAAGAACGCAGGATGCTCCCAAGGCCGTTCCGAGGAACGGCAGCAACAACATCAAAACTAAACCTGACATTCTTCTATTATATATGACAAGCCTGTAAAAAGCAACCACGGCCGCCAGTCATCGTTGCCCCTCCCTTGACAAAGCCTGCCGTAAAAGGGAAAATTGCTTCGTATGATAAAGGCAACAGGATCACAGATAATCATCAAGCTGCTGGAGCTGGCGGGAATCAAGACCGTGGCGGGCATTCCGGGAGGCTCAATCCTCCCCCTCTACGACGAGCTGGGCCGTTCGTCCATCCGTCACATCCTCGTCAGGCAGGAGCAGGCGGCGGGCTTCATCGCGCAGGGCATGGCGCGTTCCACGGGCATCCCGGCAGTCTGCATGGCGACGAGCGGGCCGGGGGCAATGAACCTGCTCACCGCCATAGCCGACGCGCGCTGCGACTCCGTGCCGATTATCGCGATTACGGGACAGGTGAACACGGCGATGATTGGAACCGATGCCTTTCAGGAGGCGGACACCTTCGGCCTGTCCTTCCCCATAACCAAGCATTCGATGATGGTCAAGAACGCAAAAGAGCTCCTGACTGCCATTCCCCTTGCCTTTTCCATCGCGACGAGCGGGCGGCCCGGGCCCGTCCTGATTGACGTGCCGCGCGACGTGCAGCTGCAGGTCGTCGAGTTCGACGCATGGCCCGGCGAAGAGTGCTTTCACAGGAAGGGAACGGCGCACCGGCTGGCCCGCTACGCAACCCCCAAGGAAGAGGTTCCTTCTATTATACAGGCGATGGCGGAGGCCCTTGCTGAGGCCGAGAAGCCCGTCCTCTACCTGGGCGGCGGCTGCAACACCGTCAGGGCGGCCGAGCTTATCGGCGAATTCCTGAAGGGCTACGAGGCGGCTGTCGTCACGAGCCTGATGGGAATCGGGGCCGTTCCCCGCTCCTATGACAATAACTTCGGCATGGTCGGCATGCACGGCTCCTATGCCGCCAACCGCGCCATGCATGACGCAGACCTGGTACTGGCTGCCGGAGTCCGCTTTGACGACCGGGCGACCGGGGCGGTGGCCAAGTTCTGCCCGGATGCGAAAATCCTCCACATTGACATAGACGCGGCAGAGATAAACAAAATCCTGCCTGCGGCAGTCTCGCTCGTGATGGACCTGGAAGAAGCATTCCCCCTGCTGACGGCGGAGGTCAAAAAGTTACCCCGTTCCAAAAGGGACGACAGGGAAGCTTTCCTCGCCTCCCTGCGGAAGACATACGAAGAGACCGAGAGCCTTGTCCTGGGGCGCAAGCAGGGCATCCCGGAAAGCTCCGTGAACCCCCGCGCCTTTATCCGCA
>CACYDQ010000201.1 GCA_902773215.1 uncultured Spirochaetaceae bacterium
GCTGTGGACTTGCGTATTCCAAACAAGGAGGTCTCGACGATATTCCAGGACACGGTGGTGTCGCTGTTCCGGGACACCTTGGACAGGGATGAGCAGAAAACCATGATGGAAGCCCTGTGGAATGGAGATGCCGTTGCCGCAGGCAAGGCTGTATCCGAGCTTTTGTGGAACACCATCAGCTACAACGACTACCATGAGGATTATTATCATGCTTTCCTGGCGGGGGTATTCGTCGGGTGCGGGTATCTGGTTGACTCAAACAAGGAGAAAGGCCTTGGCAGGCCGGACATCGTCCTGAAGGACAAGAAGCAGCGTCGGGCCATCATAATAGAAGCAAAGAAGTCCGCAGGCAGGGCCGAAATGGAAAAAGACTGCGGCAGGGCTCTGGCACAGGTGGACATGCGGAAATACGCGGAAGGGCTCTACGGCTACACACAGGTACTCTGTTATGGTATCGCCTTCTTCCAGAAAGAGGCGCTGGTCAGGAAGGGAGCGTAAGGCCCCCCCTTCCCCCTGTCACAAGGCGGTGGCTGCCAGCCAGGTGGCGGAAGCCGATGGATGCCGCCCTTCATTCCCCGCTTACTCGTACCGGAAGCCTACCCCGTGGCCGCTGCCGTCCTCAAGGCGCTCCCTGCTGCACAGTTCCACCAGCTCGTCATAACAGGGCGGCGTCCCCTTGATGATTTCGTTCATCTCGCACTTGCGGACGACGTTGTCTATCTCGCCGCCGGAAAAGTCGAACTGCCCGGCAAGGCGTTCCGCATCATGGGGGTCAAGCTCCGGCATTTTGCTGGTCCAGATGTGCGTGCGTGCCTGGAGGCTCGGCTTTTCATATTTAATCTTGAACAGGAAGCGGCGCTCAAATGCCGCGTCCATGTTCTCGCACAGGTTGGTCGTCGCAATCAGGATTCCTTCCAGCTTTTCCAGCTCCTCAAGCAGGATGTTCTGGATGGCGTTCTCCGTCTGGGCACAGCTGCTACGGTCCACGTCCATGCGCTTGGAGATGAGGGCATCGGCCTCGTTGAAAAGCAGGATGGGCGTGTTTTCCCCGTGCTTCCTGCATTCCCCGCAGAGGTGCGCATAATTGGTGAAAATGCGCTTGATCCGCTTCTCGCTCTCGCCGAACCACATGGACTTTGACTCCGCAATGTCAACGTGCAGCACTTTTCTGTTCGTCTTTTTTGCCAGCTGGAACACCGTCTCCGTCTTCCCCGTCCCCGGCGCGCCGTACAGGATGACGGCGATGCCTTTCGGGAGGGCCTTCTGTTCCAGGCGGGCCTGCATTGCCTCAAGCTTCTCCTGGTTAAAGCTCTGCGTGAGCATGTCGATCTGCTGCTGGACCTCCTCGGAATAGAACAGGGTCTTTTCCTTTATCTTTTCAGGGGCGATGACGTTCCTGGCAGAGGAACTCCGCTTGTATAGGTCCGAGTTCTCGCCGTAGAGCAGGTCGAGCGTCTTGTCCCCGAGCCCGAGTGTCGTTTTCTCGATGACCTCGTCCTTCTCAATTTCCAGGAAGCCCATGGTAAGAAGCGGATGCTTTTCATCGAGGAAGAGGCGCATTTCAGAAAAGTATGCCCCATCGTGATCATACAAATCTGCCAGTGTAGAGCTCAGGCAGGATTTAGCCCCGTTCAGAAAATCATTGGTGCAGTCATACAGGAAGAAGCGGTAATCCTCCTGCTGCACGGCACTGTGGATGGCGCTGAAAAAGGGAAGCCCGAGCAACGCTTCCTCTTCCCTCCTGAGCTGCCTGCGTTTGCTGCCTTTTGCGCAGTCCCTGTTCTCGTAGATGTCCGAGAGCAGGGGAAGCGCTTTGAGCGTCCTGTCCAGATCGGTTTCCTGCTTGTCCTCCTCAAGGTAGGTCCCGGCCTCGCTGCCGAACAGCGTCTTTATGCCGTTCGCGGTCAGCCTGAAAGTCCTGCACATCATTCTGTGGCGGCCGAAATCTTCATCGACATCCTGATAGTCAGGGGCAAGGAGGTCATTTTTGAGGAGGACATCGTCTTTTTCCGTCATCAGGGCAAGCTTCCGGCGCGAGCGTTTGCCCGGGCTTATGAGCACGAACGCAGGAGTCTCGCACCATCCGCACCCGCGCTTGCGGACTGCCTCCCCCGGCTCCGAACCGTTAATCAGCGCGACGCAGAAATAGTACAGGAAGCTGCGCGAGTCAAAATCGTTCGGGAAGAGCTTCCTGACATTCGAAATGACCTCGTTCCAGGAACTCTTTTTCTCCAGCATCATAAGCTGCCGGCTGTACTCGGAGAAGTCCATGGTATTGTCCACGAAGGCAGACTGGATTACCAGAACTACATCGAAGATTGACTCCGTGTTTTCCTCTGCTTTCTCCAGCTTCGGAATCGCTTCCCCGTCGATGACGTAATTCATGACGCTTCCATGAATCGCGTAGCCGTTGTTTTCCGGGTGGTGGCTCACGTTCGTCCGTTCCTTCATCGAAATGAGCCCCGCGTCTTCCAGGATACTGATGTTCCTGCGGTACTCAAGGATATGCAGGAACGAGTAGTCCAAGAACTCCGCAATGTCATGCAGGGTCACCGGATGTTCGTTCTTGTTCTGCAGGATGAACATCACCGAAAAGAAGATTGCTGAGATTTCATCGACGCCGAGATACGAGCACAGGGCTGCCAGCTCCTGCCTCGCCTCTTTGAGCGCGCTATCCTCCAGCTTGCTTCCTTCCAGTGTCTCCGCCAGAAAAATGACTTTTCCCAAAACCGAATCCCTGTTAAGCGTCATCATGCGCTGCCTCCGTTTGCTTTTGCCGTCTGCCCCGGCCCGCCCGTGCGGTGCCACCCGACAGACAATCGAACGACCTAATATAGGCGGGCAGCAGAGGAAAAATCAAGAAAAATACGAAATATTTTGAATATTTTAAAAATTTTGTATTTTTACCTTGACTTTTGTTTTGCACATTATTATATTGGCATGGTTCTTTTATTCGTTGCACGGAGGATTAATGAACAAGAACTGTCGCACGTCAACAGGATTGCTTTTCAAAACACTTTATCTTCGTTATTTTGTAATCTTCTTTAGTTCTTTCTAATACCGAAGCCCTTCGCTTCATTAGCCCCATTTTAGTTTATTCTCTTTCCTTAATATAGAGCAGTTCCAAGGTCCCTGTGACCTTGGAAGCAGTCGTCGCCAAACATCTTATAGGAGATTTACAGTGGCACTCGACAAGAGCATCTTGGACCTGAACTTTCAGGACATCAGTCGATTTCCCCTCTTGAGCCGCACGGAGGAAAGCGAACTCGCCCGCAAAGCCCGGTCCGGTGACAAGGCCGCGAAGGACAAGCTTCTGGCTTCAAACCTACTCTATGACATCAAGGTCGCATGCGATGTCGCAAAACAATTCCAATGGACGGGAGAGGATTTGAAGGACCTGATCAGCGCGGGAACCCAGGGCCTCCAAAAGGCCATCGA
>CACYDQ010000202.1 GCA_902773215.1 uncultured Spirochaetaceae bacterium
GCCGGAATTGTTACCGGAGCTGCTTCCGCCTTGGTTGTTGCTGGATCCGCTTCCGCTGTCTCCATAAAGCTCATTCCTGTATGTTTCTACACCGTCCTTATAGTGTACTACGTCGTTCCCTTCGATTCTGGAACCGGTGTACCCGCCTCCCGAGCCGCTGCCACTGCCGTTGCCGGAACCACTGCCCGAGTTGCTGCTGGAACTGCCTGAGCTACTTGAACTGCTGCTGGAACTGCTTGAACTATTGTTGGAGTTGCTGCTGGAGCTGCCTGAGCTATTGCTTGAACTGCTGCTGGTACTGCTTGAACTGCTACTTGAGCCGCTTCCTGATTTTTTCGCCATATACCGCCTTCATTCGCGTTTGCCGCTTATAGCTTTTAAAGAAATATTCAGCGATATGGTTACAAAACTGGCGGGCAGGTAAAACCCGGTCATTTGCTCCAATAGGCGCAAAGAGTTCAAATCGTCCAGACATACAGTATAGACTGACCGGGCACCCCCCAAAAATCAACGGGGGGCTTGGGGCTCCGGGGGCTGCCCCCCGGAAAAAAGCACGTTAGTTCTTGGCCAGGAAGTCGTCCACCTGCTTCTGGACTTCGGCAATGACGCTCTCGATACCGGCCTTCTTGAGGGCGGCGCGGTACTCGGCGACGAACTTCTCCGCGTCGTCGAACTTACCGAACGCGATGCGGTTCATGTAGTTTGCCTGCACGTCGGAGATGTTCTCCAGCTGGGTATTGATTCCGTCAACGTCCCAGACAATCTGTCCGTAGGGATAGTCGATGGCGACGCTCTCGTAGACCTTGTTGATCTCGTCATACTGAGCCCATGCGCCCTTCGCGTCGCGGATCTCAAGGTCGTCGTTGCGGCCCCACCAGTAGTTGGTCGTGATGCCGTTCGCGTCGTCCGTGTATCCTGCGGGCCTGTCGCGGTAGCCGTTGCTGTCGATGACGTACTGCTCGCCGAGGATTCCGTAGTTGAACAGGTCGTAGCACTCCTTGTCGTTGCGGATGAGGTCGTAGACCATCAGGGCGCGCTCGGGGTTCTTGGAACCGGCGGAAATAGCCATCGCTCCGTGGGTAATCAGCATGCGGGTAAGGGTCTTGCTCTCCTCGCCGAACCAGAAGAACCGGCAGTCCGCGCCGGGGATGTTCTCATTCAGCCTGGGGCAGACATCCGTGTACCAGGTCTGCGTATGGTGCTGCTCGGCGGCGACCTGTCCCAGCTTCATCTCGGAGCGGTTGTCGCTCGTCGTGTTGTTCAGGACGTCCTTCTTCCACACGCCGATCGTGTCCCATTCCTTCATCAGCTTGGCGAAGTTGACCAGCTCATCGCCCTCAAGGTAGGGGGAGTAAATCTTTTTCAGGTCGTTCTTGTTCACGCCGAACATGCCGTAGACGTTGATTCCGTCGAGCGGGATGAAGCTGCCCTTGGACGCGATGTATCCGCCAGAAATCTGCGCGGCCTGGGTTCCGTCGCTGTCCCAGGGGATGAGCTCGGGGTGGTTCTTCTTGACGGAGCGGAAGTAGGTCGTCAGGTCCTCCCAGGAATGCACGCCGTTGGCAAGCCCCGCCTCCTTGGCGAAGTCTCCGCGGTACATGAAGCCGTGGTTGATCCACTGGGCATAGTTGTCCTCGGGAATAAGGTAGATGTCGCCGTTGTACTTGCACATGTCCCAGTGGTCACGAGAGACCGAGGCCCAGGTCTTGGGGCAGTACTGCTTGAGCATATCCTCGGAGAGGGCGAGGAAGGCGCCGTTCTTGGAGTTCTTCCATGCGTCCAGCCAGTCGGTCGCCGTTCCGACCAGGTCGACCGTGCCGTCCATCTGGGCGAGCGTCAGGTTGTAGTTGGTCAGGTAATCCGTCCACGGGATGTAGTAAATCTGGAGCTCCGCGTTGCACTTCTCATTGAGAATCGCGTTGAGCTTCTCGAGCATCTTCTCGGTCGCGCCGTTCGTCGGCTTGTTGCCCGTCGTCATGTACTGGATGACGACGTGCTTGGACGGGACGGAGCTGGAAGCATCGCCGGAACTGGCGGAAGTTCCGCCTTCCTTCTTTCCGCCACAGGACATCAACGAGGCGGCAAGGCCCATGCACAGGGCGGCCGTCAACACACGCTTAAGCTTTTTCATACAAAATCCTCCTGTCTGCATCGCAAACTGTGTTGTGTTCTATAATCAACCCTTCACGGCTCCCACCGTGATTCCAGAGATGAAGTACTTCTGGACGAAGGGGTATACCATAACTATAGGCCCGGTGGCGACGACCGCCGTGGCCATCTTGAGCGTCTCCTGCGGGAAGTCGGAGAAATCGACGTAGGCACCCGCAATCGAATTCTTCAGGTACTGGGCCTGATTGACGATCTGGTAGAGCATGTACTGGAGCGGCTTGTAGGTGACGCGCGCGCTCAAAAAGAGCGAGGACTGATACCACTCGTTCCAGTAGCCGAGCGCGAGGAACAAACCGATCGTCGCGAGGGCGGGCTTGAGCATCGGCAGGATAAGGCGGACAAAAATCGTAAAGTCGCCCGCGCCGTCAATCTTGCCCGCCTCGGTCAGCTCGTAGGGGACGGACTTGACGTAGTTCTTCATCAGGATAATCAGCCAGGGCGACATCAAAAGGGGCAGGAGGACCGCCAGGTAGTTGTCCTTCAGGTGGTAGGTCCGCACCATCAGGAGGTAGTAGGGGGCCAGTCCCGCCGAGAAGAGCGAGGCGAAGTAGATGAAGAAAGAAATCCCGTTACGGAAGGGGAAGTCCTGCCTGTTGAGCGCATAGCCCGTCATCGCGATGATGCTCAGGCCGAGAATGGTACCGATGCCCGTCATCAGAATCGTGACGATGTACGCGCCGAGGATGACCCCGCCGTTCTGGAAAATCATCTTGTAGGCCTCAAGCGAGGGCGACTGCGGGATGAGCGAGAAGCCGTTCAGGCGGACGACTTCCTCCGCGCTGAACGAGGTCGCGATAATCAGCAGGAAAGGCACGACGCACAGGATGGTGTAGGCCAGTATGACCAGCACCGCGAGGTGCTCCACGAATCGGTCGGACGTGGTTCTTCTTACCATAACAACTGCCTCCTTTAGAACAGCGAGTAGTCCGGCTCGATGGACTTGATTATCTTGTTCACGATCATGACGATGGCGAACCCTATGATTGACTGGTAGAAGCCGACGGCGGACGCGGTGGAGAAGTTGAAGTCGGTCATCGTCGCGCGGTAGACGTAGGTCTCGATGATGTCGGTCGTCGAATAGAGCAGGGAGTTCCTTCCTATGATATTGTAGAAGAGGCCGAAGTTGCCCTTGACGATGCCCCCGAGCGCGAAGAGGATGAGGATGACGAAGGTCGGCTTGAGGCTCGGCAGCTCGATGTAGCGGATTCTCTGGAAGGCGTTCACGCCGTCAATCTGGGCGGCCTCGATCGTCTCGCTGTCGATTCCCATGATTGTCGCGAAGTAGATGATTGTGTTGTAGCCCGTCACCTGCCAGAGCTGGATCAGGACGATGAGGAAGGGCCAGGCCTTCGGCTCCTGGTAGGGTGCCCAGGGCTCCATGTCCATCAGTTTGAGAAGCCCGTTCAGGAAGCCGTACTCGTAGTTGAAGATGTTGTAGACGAGCAGACCGACAAGGACGGCGGAGATGAAGTAAGGGAGCAGCATGATGGTCTGCGTGATTTTCTTGAACCAGTGCCTGCGTATCTCGTTGATCAGGATGGCCATGAAGACCGCGACGATGTTGTCCAGCATCAGGAAGGCGAAGTTGTA
>CACYDQ010000203.1 GCA_902773215.1 uncultured Spirochaetaceae bacterium
CATAGCCAGCCTCAAGAAGTGCGCCGAAATCTTCCCCTACAAGGTGGAGCTGGATTTGCAGGTCAAGGTGGACAAGAACTGGAGGCAAAAGGACGCAGTGCTCAACAGAATCCTCTAGCAGACTCTTCTCTAACCGCGCGCTCTGGAGCCTTATCTGGCCGCTCGCGGTAGAACAGCTCCTGCAAATCTCTCTCGGAATCGCGGACATCGTGATGGTCTCCCACCTTGGGGAAGAGGCGGTCAGCGGGGTCTCTCTCGTGGACCAGATAAACGTCCTCTTGACCCAGGTCTTTGCTGCCCTCGCGACGGGAGGTGCGGTTGTCTGTTCCCAGTACATCGGCAGGGGCAGCAAGGCAATGGCAAGCAAAACCGCCCGCCAGCTGATTTACACGATAAGCGGCATTGCCCTTGCGCTGATGTTCGTGGGTCTCCCCCTCCGCCGTCCCCTCCTCCGCCTGATTTTCGGGCAGGTAGCCCCGGGCGTGATGGCCGCAAGCCAGCGATACTTCCTCATCACCCTCTTCGCCCTGCCGGGAATCGCCCTTTACAACGCCTCAGCAGCCCTCTTCCGTTCGCAAGGCAACTCCGCCATCAGCATGGACATAGCCCTGCTCGTCAACATCATCAACATAGGGGGCAACGCCCTCCTGATTTACGGCCTGGGCTGGGGGGTGGAAGGGGTCGCCATCCCAACCCTCTTGTCCCGCACGACTGCCGCCATCGTCCTGCTCGTTGCCTTGTACCGGAGCAAATCCCGGCGAGGAGCAGAAAGCCGGAGCATATCAATCCGGGGCATCGGCCATGTTCAGCTGGACTGGTCCCTGATTGGCAAAATCCTGAAAATTGGTATTCCCAACGGGCTTGAGAATTCCACCTTTCAGATTGGAAAAATCCTCGTACTCTCGCTCATAGCAACATTCGGCACCCAGGCCATCGCCGCAAATGCCGCCGCCAACACCATGGCATCCTTCGAGGTACTGCCCGGCAACGCCTGCTCCCTCGCCATGCTGACGGTCGTGGGCCAGTGCTGCGGGGCAGGAGACTTCAAGCAGGCCTCGTATTACGTAAAGAAGCTCATGTTCTTCGCCTACGCAGGCTTCTGGCTGTGGAATCTCCCCCTTCTTATGCTGATAGGACGGATTATCGCCTTCTACGGGATGTCGGAGGAAACGACCCGACTTGCCACATACATGGCGATGCTGCATGGGGCCGTCGGTCTCTTCTTCTGGCCCAGCTCATTCACCCTGCCGAATGCGCTCCGGGCAGCAGGGGACGTGGCATATACGATGCTTGTCAGCATGATAAGCATGTGGGCCGTCAGAATCGGCATGAGCTACCTGTTCAAATGTACGGAAATTTTCGGTCTGCCCGAAGCACTGGGCTGGCCCTTAAGCTTCGGTGCGATGGGAGTTTGGTTTGCGATGATGCTGGACTGGACAGCCCGCAGCATCGCATTCATCATCCGCTTTGCCCAAGGTCACTGGAGGACAAAGCATGTTATCTGAGGCCAGGCCTCTTTAGGAATGATCCGCCACGTAAGCGGCGAATTCCTCCGCGCTGGCACTACAGCCGTTGGCAGACAGGAAGTCCGCAACAGTTCCGCTATCAGTCGCTTTCTCAAGCGCAGCCTGCAGGCCAGCATCGGCCTTTACCTTATTATAGAATTCTTCAGCACTCATATCTCATCCTCATGTACTCGACTTGCCCGGGAAGAATCCCCGAACAGCCCTACTATATATTATACCACAAAACAAAGAAGAAGTTAAAGGACTTTTCCTAAATTTTTTCACCTCTGTCCCGGAGCTTCAGCACGGATTTCATCAGAACAATTCTGGTAAAAGAACTACCCGGCTGCAAACAGAGCTAAAATGCCGGACTTGAAAAAAAAAGGCATTCCCCCTATATTTTATGAAAGAAAATGAAGCTTGGCGGCATAAAAATACTGGATTTGCCTGTCCTCATCCTGTCAGTGGCAGCCCTGATAGCCTCAGTCCTGCTACTGAGGAGAGGGAGCGGGAATGAGAGACTGCTTGTCGTCCGGTCACCGAAGGGTGAGTTCGTCTACCCCCTGTCCAAGGATGCGGTTTACAGGATAGAAGGGGCGATAGGGATAAGCGAAATAGAAGTCTCGGACGGCGGGGCACGGTTCAAAGACTCCCCCTGCCCCGGAAAGACCTGCGTCATGTCCGGCGAACTTTCGCTTCCGGGGGCGTGGGCTGCATGCCTCCCCAACCAGGTGTTTATCCGCATAGAGGGCGAAGAGCCAGACGGGTCACAGCTGGACGCAATAGCCCAGTAGCAGAATCCTCTTGCCCCGCTAGTCTTTCCTGATTATCCAGTAATAAGCCGTGGTTTCCCGCCTGTTGTGC
>CACYDQ010000204.1 GCA_902773215.1 uncultured Spirochaetaceae bacterium
CGGCCTCTGGCACAACTTCGGCGACAGCGGGGTCTATTCCAACATGAAGGAAATAGTCCTGACCGCGTTCGACAACGGGGTGACGCACTTTGACCTTGCGAACAACTACGGCCCGCCCCCCGGCGGTGCGGAAAGAAACTTCGGCCGCCTGCTCAGGGAGGAGCTCGGCTCATACCGGGACGAGCTTATCGTCAGCACGAAGGCGGGCTACGACATGTGGCCCGGCCCCTACGGCGACCACGGTAGCAGGAAGTACCTGCTCGCAAGCCTGGACCAGAGCCTCAGGCGGCTGGGACTGGACTACGTGGACATCTTCTACCACCACCGGATGGACCCCGACACCCCGCTCGAGGAGACGATGGGCGCGCTGGACCAGGCGGTCAAGAGCGGCAAGGCCCTGTACGCGGGCATCTCCAACTACGACGGCCCGACAATGCGGAAGGCGGCGGCGATACTGGAAAAGCTGAACTGCCCCTTCGTCATCAACCAGAACCGCTATTCGATTTTTGACCGCACGATAGAGAAGAACGGGCTCAAGGAGGCCGCGAAGGCGGACGGCAGGGGGCTCATTACCTTCAGCCCGCTGGAACAGGGGCTTCTGACCGACCGCTACCTGAACGGCATACCGGCGGACAGCAGGATGCGGACGGACGGGCGCTTCCTCACGGACGCGGCCCTGACCGACAAGCGGCTGGCACAGATAAAAGAGCTGAATGAGATTGCGAAGGGGCGCGGCCAGTCCCTCGCGGGGATGGCCCTGTCGTGGATACTGCGGGATGACGGCGTGACGAGCGTCCTCGTCGGCGCGTCCAAGGCGAGCCAGCTTCTGGACAGCATCCGCTGCACGGAGAAGCTCGCGTTCAGCCCGGACGAGCTTGCCGCGATAGACCGCGCGAGCCTGTAGGGGAGCAGGGAGGGGGGGCTTTACTTCCGCCCCTTCTTGCCGGAACGCCGGGCGGACTTGCGTTCCTTGGCCTCGGCCTTGGCTTTGTCCAGCTCCTCGCGGATGTAATCCTCCCATTCGGTCCCCCGGTAGCAGCGGAGGACTTCCTTGAGCCCGGCGACCTTCATGTCCTCGGAGGGCTTGGACTTGATCTCGATCAGCCTGCCCGAGGCCGCCGTCGCCAGTCCGTCGTAGTAGCCGAAGTAGTAGAGGCCCGGTTCCTGGGGGATGTTTATGACGAGGGGGCTGGTCTCGGGGGTGTAGCTCTCGGCCGAATACAGGCCGTCCATATCCTCCCCGGTGGCCGTCCAGTACCAGTATTCCAGCATGTAGCAGGAGTCCAGCTTGACCGGGCGGGACACGAAGAACTCCTGCTCCTCCACCGCCTGCGCGTCGGGCTCCGTGTAGGGGTCGATCTGGCGGAAAAGGAAGTCGTTGCTCGCGCCTCGGAATCCACCGTAGAATATGACAGAGGTCGTCGGGATGCCCATGAAGACCTTGTATTTGTTCCTGCAGGCCTTGAGCTGCTTGCCCATCGCCCTGGACTCCTTGGACCTGTCTTCCTTGCTGCCGTTCCTGACAATCGCAAAGGCCGCGGCGCAGAGAAAAGCCAGCAGGACGGTAAGGGCGGCAATCCGTTTTTTCATTTCTAAGCCTCCTGAGCCAGCCGTGGGTCGTGAAGCTGCCTCGCTTCCTATCATAGCACGATTCGGGCCGGTCTGCCTATAGTTTGCTCCCTGCCTGCCCCAAAGCACGCCCTTGCTACTTTCTCCTATATAAGATATCATATCCACCTTGGATAACGAATCTGTTATGAATCTGTTGTCCGACCGGGGGTTATGATGAAAATGAAACCGACAGCCAGGCTTTTTGGCAGGGGGCTGGCCCTTGCCGCTGCATGCGTCATGCTGGCCGCGGGCCTTTCTGCCTGCAAGAAGAAGAAGGGAGGGGAGGTGCTGGGCACGACCGCGCTGACCTATTCCTCCGAAAAATCCTATTCGCCCGACGGCAAGTTCCGCGTCGTCGCGGTGAGCCCGTCGGAAGTCCTTCCTGCGAGCGTCAAATATCCTTCCATACAGGTACAGTTCTCCGAGCCCGCCATCGCCCTGCAGCAGCTGGGCGAGCCGACGGACAAGAGCGACTTCGTCACGATAGAGCCGGCGCTCAAGGGCGTGTTCCGCTGGTACGGCACCAGCCTGCTTTCGTTCGAGGCCAAGGAGGAGGTTATTCCCCAGAAGGTCTACACGCTCAAGGTGAACAAGGACGCAAAGTCCGTCACCGGCAAGCAGGTGGAGGGGCAGCTTGAGTATTCC
>CACYDQ010000205.1 GCA_902773215.1 uncultured Spirochaetaceae bacterium
CAATTTCATTGCGACTTTTGGGACTCGCGCATTCTGAAAGCCACAGGCTTTGGGCAGGCGCGCCACTCACTCCGGGTAGTACATGTGGGCCTTGTCCAGCTTGCTGAGCGTGTTGTCCAGATAGCGGCGGGCCAGCCAGTTGGCCATGCCCAGGTTCTGGTCCAGGTAGTTGCCGCAGTCATGGGCGGTCGCACCGGGAATCTCGCCCTTGTAGTCCCTGACGAACTCGAACATCTTCTTGACGAGGGGGGCGACGGCCTCGCTGGTCAGGTCGCCGAAGAGAACCAGGTAGAAGCCCGTCCGGCAGCCCATGGGCCCGAAGTAGACGACGGAATCCTTCCACTCAGCGTCGTTGCGGAGGAAAGTCGCCCCCAGGTGCTCTATCGTGTGCATCTCGGCATTATTCATTACCGGCTCCTTGTTCGGCGCCGTCATGCGCAGGTCGAACGTCGTCACCGTAACGTTGTCCCTCTTGTCCTTGCGGGAGACGTAGACCCCCGGCTCCAGCTTCAGGTGGTTCACCGTAAAACTCGCAATCTTTTCCATGGTATTCCTCACATACTCTTCTATTATATAGCGTGTATAACGTGATTATACAGGCTCAGAGCCCAGCAAGTCAACATTGCGCGCTGTGAGCCTTTTCGGCTGTGACCGATTTATCAGGCGGGGGAGGCCCCGCTTCTCGGATAAGGGCGGTCAGTCTGAATAATCAAAGGCCACACTTCTTTTTCCGAAATAGCGGGCGACATCCTTGTTTATCCAGAAGTCCTTGTTCTCCGACAAGCCAAGGACTTTTATGTTGGACCACTCGCCTGATTTTAACCTCTCGACGGAAACAACGACATCCCCATCATCTGACTGTTCTATGTCGAAGATAATTTTCTCCTGCCTCCGGGCCTCGCGCAGGTAGTCTCCCTTCAGCTCATGGTACAGCATTGTGATGGACAATGGTTTTGACCTGCCAACAATAGGCAGGAATGCCGAAAGGGGAACAATACAGACAAAGGATAGGCCCATGAAGAATTCTTTCGTGAACACCGGGAATCTTTTTTTTGCGGTCCACCCACCCCAATAAACCGCGAGCAACAGAACATAAAGAACTATTGCGAGACGTTCTACACAGACGCATCGTAAATGCATGAATTCCCAATCCCTGCTGCTATAACCAAGCATAACCGGAAAGTCTGTGATTACACAGCTCAGATAGGAAAAAATGTCACAAGTCCGGGATATCTGAACGGCAGGCTGGTACTCTTCAGTATATGGAATGAGAATGCAAATGTTACGGCAAACAGGGATAACAGCGTTCCCGCCTGAAAATCATTGAGCAACACATTGTTCAACCTGCGAAAGCTGACAAGCACGGACCGCAGGACATCAATCTCACTGTCTATAATTCCATGCCGTACAAAGTTTCCCGGGGCAAGCGCATTCATGACAGATCCGGCAAGAGCCACTAGCCCTATAGCAATCGTCGCGCGGACTCTATGTGCGATGAACACATCATAGCAGACAAGGAAAAGCAGGATGGAACACAAAAGCGCACTGACATCAAGTGACCCGCCTGCAGCCATGACAGCAGAAATCATGCCCGTTGCGAGACACAGTTTCTTATTTCTGACGAAATCCAATGAAAACCACATTGAAAGCGTGATAAACAAAAAGGAAAGCGGAACCGTATACATGGCCAGCCCTGTGTGCCAGAAGAACAGTTCCTGAACATCAACGAAGTTCACCACATAAAAGACAGTACAAAACAAAAGCAGCAAAGAGAAATTCACTCTGTCAGCTCTTTCAGCTCCCAGCACGCGGGCTACCGTCCATGAACAAAAAAACAAGCTGCCAAAGAAAAACAGCGCAGCAAGAACCATCTCCAGACGCAGAACGTTCAAACCGAACAGGTAGTAAACCGGAATGCTCACAATAACATTTCCCGTATATGTTCCCTGCTGTTCCAGATAAATCTGCCGCATCCTGTCAAACACGAAATGAAATACATTCCTCTCATAGGATAAGAACGGAATGGTATTAGTAAAGTCATCGGCCGATGGTACACCGAAAAAACATGCGAACAACACAGGCAAGACAGTCACACCCGCAAACATACAGAGGAAACAAAACAGGAACCTTTGTTTGACCGACATTATTGTCCATCCACTATTTTTCTAATGAACCGCGCAGGGTTCCCGTACCAGAGCTCCCCGGCGGGAATGTCGTGCGTCACCACGCTCCCAGCCCCTATCATCGCGTTTTCCCCTATCGTATGGCCGCAGACTATCGTGCTGTTCGCGCCGATGCTCGCCCCTGTCTTTATGACGGTCCGCGCATATTCCGCGGGATGCTCCTTCGAGCGGGGGAACAGGTCGTTCGTAAAGGTCACGTTCGGTCCCACGAACACGTTGTCCTCAATCGTCACGCCGTCCCACAGCTGGACGCCGCATTTTACGGTCACATTGTCCCCCACCACAACATCGTTCTCCACGAACACGTTCGCGCATATATTGCAGTTGTCGCCTATCCTTGCACCGGGCAGGACGACGCAGAACTGCCAGATGTTCGTGTTTTCCCCGATGTTACTGCTCTTTACGTCAGCCGTTGGATGAATCATTTTTTTCCTCCACCATTTTTGCCACGAGTGCCCTTTCCTTTTTAATCATTGCCTTTGTCCATCTGACGGCATACTCGACGGCTATGGACCCGAAGACCATCACCGCCATGTAAGAAATCCTCTTAACCCATATGTTCCCGTTGAGGACTGAGGATTTCACGAGCCAAAAGTCCAAGAAGTACCTATGGTACAGGAACATGTACAGTGTATGTCTGCCGAGCCAAGCCCATACGCCTGCAACCTTGCTGCCAATCCAAAATCGTTCAAGTACGCATCCAAGATTGAATACGGCCCCCGCCACCAGGACTGCAAGCGTGATGGAAGTGACACTCGGGGGATTGAGTCCTGCCCCGAACGGCAGCCTTGCGTCCAAGGCAAAGAAGTCGCGGCATTCAAACCTCCACCAGCATACCGACAACGAAACGAACGCCAGAAAACCCGGCAGCCCGCCTTTCAATTTATAGTTCCCGGCCACGACCATTCCCGCAAACATTAGGAACAGGAATGTTCCCCCGAGTACCTTTCCCCCACCACCATATATTCCTAAAATATTGCTGAACCTAGTCGTCAAGGAGCCTATCAAGAGCGTACCCCCCCCCATATATAGCGTATATTATAATTTTCTTACCCTTATTAACACTGTATCTACAGTCACATAGCTTGATCATATAGAAAAGCACGGGCGCGGCAAGCAGGAGCTGGATATAAAGGAGCACGAAGTAAAACGGGCCGGACGCATTGAAGTGTATGACTGCCGCTAGATATGTCAGGAAGTCGAACGAGCGGTACGCCGTGACCTGGTAGACTGCGGTCGCCAGCAGGTATGCCCCTCCGATGCGGAGGATTCCGGACAGGACCTTCTTCTTGAGGTTCCCGAAGTTCCTCTCGAAGGACCAGTAGCTTGTAATCCCCATCAGCAGTATGAACAGCGAGACGGAGAAATACGATGCCAACGCTATCGACCCGCGGTGGTACAGAATCCCGTTCGTATGGTCCACCATCGCGGCAACTATCGCCACGAATTTGGCCATATCTATCCACGGCACCTTCCCCGTGCCGTTTCCTGTGTTAGAACCCATTTATCGCCTCAATCACCCTGGACTGCTCGTCATCCGTCATCCCGTTGTAGAGCGGGATAGACAGGACCTCCCCCGCGTACCGCTCCGTGACCGGAAGCGAGCCCTCCTTCATGCCGAGGTACGAGTATGCCTCGGACAGGTGCGGGGGTATGGGATAGTGGATTATCGTGCCTATGCCCCTTTCGTCAAGGTGCTTTATGAGCGCGTCCCTCTTCCCGCAGCGTATGACGAACTGATGCCAGATGTGGGTCGCGCCGTCTCGGATTCCCGGGAGCTGTATCTTGTCATTATGGAGTTCCCGGAGGTAGCGCCCGCATATCCGCGCCTTCTCTGCAGCCAGCTCGTCAAGGTGGGAAAGCCTGACCCGGAGGAGCCCTGCCTGCAGCTCGTCCAGCCGGGAATTGGCTCCCACGACCCTGTTGTGGTAGCGCTTCTCGCTCCCGTAGTTCCTGAACACGCGGACCTTCTCCGCAAGCCCGTCGTCGTCCGTTGTTATGGCCCCCGCATCGCCGAAGGCCCCGAGGTTCTTGGAGGGGTAGAAGGAGAAGCAACCGATGTCGCCGAAGGTACCCGTCGTCCGCCCGTTGAACTTTGCCCCGTGCGACTGGGCGCAGTCCTCCACGAGGCGGAGGCCGCGCCTCCTGCACAGATCGGCAATCGTCCCCATGTTTGAGGCCTGGCCATAGAGGTGGACGGCGAGGACGGCCTTGGTCCGCTCCGTTATCTTTTCTTCAATCTTGGACGCGTCCATGTTGAAGTATTCGTCCGGCTCCACGAATACCGGGGTCGCCCCGTTTATCGTGATTCCCATGACGCTCGCGATGTAGGTGTTGCCCTGCACGATTACCTCATCGCCCTTCCCTATCCCGAGCACGCGGAAGGCTATCCACAGGGCGTCCAGGCCGCTGGCCAGCCCGACGCAGTGCCTCGCGCCGATGTAGGACGCGAACTCCTTTTCAAACTGGGACACCTCGTTCCCGAGCACGTACCAGCCAGAGCGAAGCACCTCCAGCGCCTTCCTCTCGAACTCCTCCTGATACATGTAGAAGCCTCGATCCAGCCTGTTAGGCATTATCTTTTCCAAAGCTTACCCCTCCTCTTCGATGATATACGGAGGCCTTTTCCGTGTCGCGTCAAACGTCCGCCACAGGTATTCTCCGAGGATTCCCAAAGTCAGCATTACCACCCCGAAGCTGAACATATTGAACACGAACAGGGCTGTCCAGCCCCTTACCGGGACGAGCCCAAGGAACTTGAACGTTACAAGGAATATACCCCAGAGAATTGAGACTATGAACGCGAGGAAACCTATCGTGGACACGAACTTGATCGGCAGGGTCGAGAAGCTGAAGAGCGTGTCAGTCACGAGCCGAAGCTTCTTCCTGAGCGTCCAGCGGCTCTTCCCTATCTGGCGGGCCTGCCTCTTATAATATACGCAGGCCGTCCTGAATCCGCTCCACAGTATCTGCCCCGTCAGCGCGCTGTTCTTCTCGTCCAGCATGTTGAGGACATCGATTACCTTTCGATCGATGAGATAAACATCGAAGCCTGTTTCGGGCATGTTTGGGAACGAAGTTTTGCGGACCATCCCGTAGTACAGGCCGGCGAAGAATGTCTGGCTCTTCTTCTCCTCGCGACCTTCGCGTACTGCGAGGACGACGTTGTTCCCGCCCCTCCAGCTCTCCACCATGGCGAGGATCATTTCCGTCGGCTCCTGCAGGTCGGCGGCCTTTACGACGGCGCAGTCCCCCGTGCAGTGGGCGAGGCCGCATAGTATCGCCGCGTGCGAGCCGAAATTCCGCGACAGGCTTATCGTCTTGATGTTCGGGTCGGCGGCGGCGAGCTCCCGCATCACCTCGTAGCTCGCGTCCTTCGAGCCGTCGTTGACCATGACCAGCTCGTAATCGTAATCGATTACATCGATTATCTTCTTCTTGATGTCCTCGTACAGCGGCTTCAGATTTTCCTCATTGAAGTAGACGGGGATTATTATGGAAAGCTTCATATGTTACCGCCCCAGCATAAAAATTGGTATTTCAGTCTCCGACATCAAGCATGAAGTCCACTGCGAAATCATAAGTACGGAGAAGACAACGAATGCAAACGTAACCGATATTTTATGGCTTTTTATGGATGCCCAGAACTTTCTATAATCGACATTGAAACATATTGTACTTGAAAATAAAAGGAACACTGCAAGAAAGAATCTGGACTCGACTGCGCCCGGCAGAATAAAGAGGCATGAAACAAGTGCGGGAATAAAATACACAATGCTTTTCAAGTCCTTAATGCAACGGAAAATAAATGCCAAGCTAAACGAGAATACAAGCGCGATGGAGAATAACGCATAGAACGCCTTGTTATTGTTTATTTTCATGATATATACACTCGGCCAGCATGGAAACAGCATGTTCACGAAATGCCTTGTGTAAATCCCCGCCGCCTCGAACGGATGTTTGCAGATAAATTTGATAAAGCTCTTCCATGACGGAAATATTTCCACCTGTTCTTTTTCAAGCATTTTTTTTCCGACAGGATCCTCAAAGTACATCTGTGGAATTTCTTGCTCATGTTCTTCGTGGACGAAGAATCCAGTGAATGTATCATATCTTTGGTAGCGTATACCCCAGCTGCATTGGGCAAGCATGAGCGACTGGGTCGGAACAAAGATGGACTTGATTCCATTGTGTTTGTAGTTGAGGAATGCCTGCGGGATAGCGGCGAATATCAGCCCCAAAAACATAAATGAGATGCAGCAAAGTTTTCGCGCGCGACCATTTTGTTTTTTTAAACAGTTTATGGAAAAAAGAATCAAAGTTACCAGTCCAGAAAACAGATAGATTGTTCTGATGTTGTACGCAAGGTAGATAAACAGACCGCAACAAAAAGCATCCCAAAAAAGCCTGACGTTATTTTCTTCATGCTCAGCTTTCATTAGAAAGAACATGCCCAAAAGACACGTATAAAGAGCATAAGAGTCTGAGAGCGTATAAGTAAATAGCCCGGAGAAGAATAGGAATATGATGGCGAAATTCACTGCAGCTGCAACCGCATTTCTTTTTGATACGCAAGTGTCATGCTGCTGGAGTTTCGGTACGATAAGTGCGAACATGAGTGCGTTTATCAGGGAGTTTAATAAAATAAAATATCTGTGTCCTCCCCTGGCACACTTGTTCAATATTGCACAATAGGAAGGAAATACATATCCTCTCCATGTCTCAAGTTCGGCGAAGTTCACCTTCCAACCAGAGGTTAGTTTCTCTGAAAACAACCACCAATAATACTGATTGTCAAACCCGATATTCAGATTGGTCTGCATGCTTGCCAATGTATTGCAGATGAAAATAATGATAAGAACGGGTAGAAAATATCGGTACCTTAGCAGTTGCTCAAAAAACTTGTCTGTTCTGTCTTTCAGGTTCATTTACTTTCTCCGACCACTTCTTTCACATACTCGTCATAGCTTCGGATGTACTCGTCTGGATCGTAATGCTTATCTGAAAGTACAAGCAGGACGGAATCAGGGGAGAAGTCATACATGTCCTTCCATATCATCTTGGGGAGGTATATCCCGACGTGCGGCCGGTTCAGCGGGAATATAGCCTCATTGCCCTTGCCGTCGCGGACCCGTATCTTGCTCTGTCCCGCGACGTTGATGAAGACGAACTCGCTCTGCCTGTTTGCATGTTGCCCCCTTACAACTTCGTTGTCGGACCCGTAGATGTAGAATATCCGCTTGATGTCGAACGGGATGTCCTTCGCCCCTTCCACGATGACCAAGTGACCACGTTCGTCGCCGCGCTGCGGGAATTCGAACAGTTTTATGGTATCAAACACCGGTATAATGCTGCTCATAACACTAGCTCCTGTTATCTACCGCATGGACTTCGTAGCCCTTGAGCGTGAGGCCCGGCACCGCGGCATCGCACACGATTACGATGTACCTGCAGACGGGAATAAGCACAAACATCAGATAAAGAAGCATAATCAATAAGTCTAACAAAAAGAAAGCTCTTGTGCAAGCAGGCAGGTTTGGCCGAATCAGACTTTCGCATCCAGCCGTATCAGCTTGTACAACCCCCGGAGCAGCCCGTGCAGGGTAAGCGCGCCGGCGAAGCTCAGCAGGCAGACGAGGATGACGAAGAGGCCGGGGCGGGACTGGCACAGCCCGGTATGGCGGTTCAGCATCTCGATGACGAAGCCGTGCAGCAGGAACATCTCGGAGGAGACGGAGCCGACAAGCCGTATGGCCGGGTTCCCGAACCGCAGTCCCTGGGAGAAGATGGCGATGACAAGCAGAGACAGCAGGACCATGGCGGCGCGGAGGGCGTATTCCGTCCAGGAGACGAAGAACACGTTCCTTGCCCGCAGGTAGGCCAGGGCGAGGAAGGGCAGCAGGGCAAGGCAGGCGGCAAGGAGGATGACGGCGTTCCGGCGGCGGGCAAGGAAGGGCTTGAAGACCCCGAGCTTCCGCACGAGTATGATTCCGTAGGCGAAGCCCAGCGACTGGCAGCCCCAGCCGAAAAGGGCAAGAAAGGCTGCAAGGCCGGTGACCTCACCCCTGTCCGCCATCCGGGAATCATGGAAGAACTGAACCGAAAGGCTGTAGAATACGGTCAGGACGACGAGAATCCAGTCTGCCATGTCCAGCCCCCAGAACGAGGCCTTTCCGCCGGAGGCCCGCCGGATAAGGAAGAAGACGGCATAGAACAGGATGGCGACCAGCATGTAGCCCATGCCGCCCGACCACGGCTCGCAGGAGAATGCCGTTTTGAGCGCGAGGACGAGCAGGAGGGGAATGGTAACTTTCAGGATTCTCTTGTGGAAAGCCTGCAGGTAACCCGGCTTATGCGCCGCGCTGTAGGAAAGCCCGTAGCCGGAGAAAAAGAAGAAGAGGCTCACCGCAATCCAGTGGACGAATCCGAGGACACAGTACTTCTCGCCCGCCCCCGTGTGGGCGAGAATGACCGAGAAGCAGCAGAGGGCCTTGAGGACGCAGGTGTAGTCCCGGGACATGAAAGAATCGTTCTTCCTGTCCCGCCTGATTCCGCAGAGGGCAAGGACGATAAAGGAGAGCTGGAAGAGATTTGACAGCAGGAAGTCAGGGTCTGAGAGCATACGCCATACAATAAAGGAATGGGGCCGTATTTGCAAGGCATGCAAGAGGCTTGCACAAAGCCGGCGTTGCTGTTATATTGCGGGTATGACAGATTGGAACGCCGAAGAACACAGGAAATTTTTCGCGGGGAATTTTCTTCCCCTTTTGTTATCATCCTTGGCTTTCACCTGTTTCTCGGCGGCTCTCAGGAACCGGATTCCGAACCTTGTCCTTTACGCGTCGTCCAGCCTGACCTTCCTCGCCGTCTATTTTGTTGCCAGCCTGGCAGGGAAATCCGCGCTGGGACGGTTCGTCACCCCGGCCCGCATGTCCTGCCTGGTGCCGGCCGCCAGCCTCATAAGCGGGGGCGTGCTCCTGCTGCACTTTTTCCGCGAGGCCAGGCCGGACCAAGGGTCGGACTTCAACGGGTCCCTGTTCCGCTACCAGATTCCCGCTCCTGCCTGGCTTCTGCTGCTGGCATGCACGATGCTCGCCTTATACCTCTTCGCCCGGTTCATGAGGACTTTCAGGAGCCGGCCCCTCCTCAGGCTTTTGATTTCTCTTCCATATATATGCCTTCTGTCATGCACGGTCTGGATCCCGAACATCTTCTACAGCCACTACATCTTCTTCCACGCCCACCCTTACTTCAGCTCCATATATGACGTGCTGAATCTGGCCCCGCTCGGGGAGCTGGACACGCCCCTCTACGGCCACTATGCCCTTTTCTTCCTGCTGCCCTGCAAGCTCATGCAGCTGCTCGGAATCCGGCAGAACATCGCGGCGGCAACGATGCTGGCATTCTGCAACGTCGTCACCCTGCTGGCCGTCCTGTACGCCATACATAAGTTCGTGAAGAATGACGGGGTTTTCCTCATTGCCCTCTTTTCGCTCGGGGACGTATACCTGATGTACGTGCAGAAACTCTTCTATATAAAAGACGTATACCTGCAGACGATTCCCCACAGGGTCATGTTCCCCGCCCTCGCCTGTGCCCTCATGGCTGCTTTCGCGGGCAAGGAGCTTGGCAAGGGGAAGACTGCCTGCCTGTACGTGCTTGCGGCCCTGTCCTTCCTGTGGAACCCGGAAACGGGGCTTGTCTGTATGGCTGCCGTCTCGCTTTACGTCTTCCTTTCCGGGCCCGGCCTGAGGAAGCTTGCCCTCTGTGCCGCCCTGTCGCTCGCCTCCATTTTGGCCGATTACCTGATAGTCCTCGCCTACGATTTTCTGACCAGCGGGCAGGGCGTATCCTTCCGCTCTTTCATGTACCCGATGATGGGGCAGGCCAAGGGCATAGCCGTCCAAAGCCCCATGCCCGACCTGTTCAGGACATGGTTGTCCGTCACGATCTTCCTGCTCGCCGCTGCCGGGGCCAGCGTGCTGCGGCTCGTCAAAAAGCAGGGCGGGGAGGGCAGGGCCGCATGTTTCCTCTGCATGGCCGTGCTCGCCCTGGGGCTTTTGAGCTACTTCATGAACAATCCCGTCCAGCTGAACCTGACGGTCGTCTTTTTCCAGGTCGTCATCCTGCTCGCAGTCCTGCTGGACTTCCTGCTCCGCGGAAACGACAAAAACATTCAGGCAAAGGTCCTGTCCATTCCCGTCCTCGCCGTCATGGCCACTTTCTTCATGGGGAACATGGGGATGAGGGAAGTCCTGTCCGACAGGCGCTCCTCGGCGTGGGGGGCAAAGAACCTGTCCGCGTTTGTGAGGACGCTTGACGAGGAGGTTCCCGGGGGAACGCTCGCATTCGGCTGGGGGGTCTCCGACTTGTTCGCTGCGATGGACAGGGATCCGTCTGTCCACGTCCTGGACTGGGTAAACATCATGTACGACAAGAACCCCGTTTTCCTGGCACACGTCAACGGGCTCCTTGAGCAGGCGGACAGCTTCTTTGCGTTCGAGGACTCGGTGGCCCTGCTCCCGGCCGGCAAGGATTTCGCGGTCTCAAAGGAGTTCGAGTATAAAGGATGGAAATTCGCCCTGTATACTAGGAAATAAGGCATTCCGCCTTTACAAGCCTTGATTTATATTATATTATTTGGGATATGGCTATGACGAACGCAACGCTTCTGGCAAAGTATTACGAGACGTACCAAAACACGGAAATCGCATTTACCAAGGATATAATCAAGACCCTCGCCATGGATCCCCGGCAGATTTACTTGAAATGTGCCGAGAGTCAGTGGAACTGCATCATAAATTCGATGTCATTCTCCCTTGCCCGCATCATCATCGGAACGAAAGGTGTTGCCTACGAAAAACTGGCTTCCCCGAACCCGCCGTCCGGGCTGAACCTCCGTCTTTGCTTCTACAGGCAGGACGGCCAGCAGCTGAGCCTCCTGCTCTCCTGCAAGGTCAAGGAAATCGTTCCTTATATGAACAGCAAGGATCTCGTCATCGTGACCCTCGCTTATACCCAGAGGCCGCCGGAAGACCTCATCGAGAGAATGGGCCGCCTGCTTGAGGCAAATGACAACGCCCTCCGCCGCAAGGAGGACAGGATTCCGATAAACCCGGAGAGCTGCCGCAAGCTGGGCATCCCCAAGGAAGAGTGCGTTGCCATCATCCAGAACGTGCCCCGGCGCTGTATCCTGCGCGACATCTCGTTCGGCGGTGCAAAAATAATCATTATTGGCGTGGCCAAGTTCCTGATGGACAAAGAGGTTCAGCTTTCCCTTGAATTCGACGATCCCCATGAGGTCATACAGCTCAAGGGCAAGATTTCCAGTGTCGCCGACGTGCAGGGGCGTAAGGATATGGTTGTTGCCGGCATCGAATATGATGAGGCCACCCTCTCCCTGTCGTACAAGATTCACATAAACAACTACCTGACCTCGGCGAGAAAGGCCGACCTGAACCCGCAGGCCGCCGCTGATGGTTCCGCCGCTTCGGGCGAAGGAAGCGTCTGAGCCGTATGAACCCCACGAACCCTCTGGATTCCGTTTATTTCATAAAGCTCCCGGGGGATTTCAAGCTTTCCTCCCGCGCCATGCAGCTCGATCCGGGCATCCCCCTGCCTGTCCAGAAGAAGGTCGGGGAGGACAGCGGAGTGTTCGACATAAAGGAGTTGACCCAGGAGCAGGTGCTCTCGGGTATCTTGACTGTCCTGGCCTATGACAGGCAGAACAGCAACCTCGACTACTACCGGAAGGTCTTGTTGGAAGCCCGTCCGAACATAAAGAAGGAGCTTGCCGAGGCCGCCATACTCAAGACGAGGAACGAGGACTGGGAACTGGCGGAGGAAATCTGGCTGGCCGTGCACGGGATTGAGCCGGAGGACAAGGCGGTTATCCTCAATATGGCCCTCTTCTATGACCAGCGGGCGGATAACTACCGCAAGAATGCCCTCTACGACGATGCGGACGCATACGATTCGAGCGCGGAGGAATACTACCGGAATATTCTGGATGACGATGACGAGATTCCCGATGCCTTCTTCAATGCAGGCTTCTTTTACCTCAAGAAACACAACTTCTCCGAGGCCAAGTCCTGTTTTGACAGCTACCTCGCCCTGATGGCGGATGCGAAGGATGAAGAGCTCGGCGAGAACGGTGAGTATAAGATTAAGCGGGCGCAGGAAATACTGGACAAGATAAAGAACCGTAAGCTGGAGAACGAGCGTTTCCACAAGGCCTACGAGCTTATCTCGGCGGGACGCGAGCAGGAGGGGCTGGTTGAAATCCGCCGCTTCATACAGGACAACCCCGCCGTTTGGAACGCATGGTTCCTCTTGGGCTGGGGGCTCCGCCGCCTGGAGCAGTTCGCCGAGGCCAGGATGGCCTTTGAGAAAGCCCGGGAATGCGAGGGCGGGGACGAAAACGCGGACACCTGCAATGAGCTTGCGATATGCCAGATGGAGACGGGGGACTTGGATGGGGCTCAGGAGAGCCTGATAGATGCGCTGAACCTGGATCCGGACAACACCAAGATTATCAGCAATCTGGGTTTCCTCTCTCTTAAACGGGGGAACAGCGAGGAGGCGAGGAAGTATTTCCTTACGGTGCTGGAAATAGACCCCAAGGATCCCGTTGCCGCCGCCGAGCTGAAGAAGCTGGAGCAGGAAATCTGACGTTTCGGGCTTTTTACCGGAGGCCGATAAAAGACTTGTCTAAATCTTATTTATAGAATAAAATGGAACTATGGCTTTATTTCAGAATTTAATCGATTTCTTCCAAGAGCTTTTTATGCCGGCCTCCCCTGAGGTCAAAAAAAGGATAGCCCTGCGCAAGCTGGAGAACGAGGTCAGAGACTACACCCCCCAGATTTACCGGAATGACATGCTGCTTCCTAACTTTGCGGAAGCCATGCGCATCCTGTACGTGAACACTAAGCCGATATACAACCTGCTGTCCGAGACCATCTGCAGCGAGGATCTGGAGAGAAACCACCACTTCTCCGAGCAGCTGATGATGACGGGTTTCTCTGACAACGCGCAGGAGATAATAGAAAGCCTCTCCTATGCGAACCGCAAGGAAGCTGCCCGTACGGCGGACTCCTTGTCCCGTCACTTTGAGCGGGAGCATGCCAGGCTCGAGAAGGCGATTGAGGAGCTGAAGAGCCCCGACTTTGCCAAGATTGACGATGTCCTCAGCAACATCAAGCAGCTCAACGATATCTGCAAGCTTAACTACGTCACGCCCCTCAAGCTCTTTGACCAGCATTTCAGCGTCAGCAACAACTATATGCCGTCCTTTCAGGCCATTCCCCTGGAGCTGGCGGAGAACGCCCTGCAGGAGCTGTACTATGCCACTGCAGGGATGGACATATCCAACTCAACCGGTAACGCCCTGCTCGCCCTCTACAAGCTCTACAACCGGGGCAATGTCAGCGGTGACGAGGAAGTCGCCATCGGCAATGCCCTCCGCAAGATACAGGGGGTGCTCAAGGGTGTCCTCAAGTCTGATATCCTTATCAAACTCATCCGCCTCGCGAAAGGAGACCCGTCCAAAATCCCGGAGAAGGCGACCTACAAGAGCGAGGAGCGGGTACGCTACGCCAAGTACCTGGAGAGCCGCTTTACGATTGAGGAGGGCCGCCTGAAGAACGAGCTTCAGGACGAGACGATAAAGGCCGAGGTCAGCACCCTTTTCAGCGGCAGGGATTTGGAGAACATAGGGGCGTACAACAACAAGAACAACGAGCTTCTCAAGCAGAACACCCCCTGCTCCTTCTTCTGGATTCTGCCCATGCAGGTGCTCAAGACCTTCCTGACGACATATTTCGAGGGGAAGGTCAAGCCTTTCCTGAACGACATCGTCATCGAGGGATTCTTCAATCTGAACGACTACAAGTCGGACTTCGCCGCCCAGGTTTACGCGGTGAACGACAGCCTTGCCCACATACAGGTCTTCGAGCAGAAGTTCCAGCACCAGGGGCCGTATGATGAGAACCTGCTGACAAGCTTCATCCGGGACAGCCACAAGGATGCGGGCTTCCTGACCAAGCTCAAGACGTTGGTAGAGTCCATAGACAAAGAAGCAAAGATGATAATCCAGAACGAGGCCTCCGCAATCTACCGCTTGTTCGCCAAGGTGCAGGAGATAGATTTGGAGGCCAAGAAACCGACGAGCGACATAGTGACCAACATAAAGGTACTCGCCATGTCCTCACGGAACCGCGACAACTTCGCTTTCCTGGATACGACAATCCAGCAGTGGCAGCTTTTTTTCAACATCATGAAGGACTACGTGGTCCTTTCATCCGGAATGGACAAAGGCGGCTCCAAGTAGATGAGTGAGGCCTCGCAGGAGAAGGAGATATTCGATCTCGAGCAGACACTGAACCTCTTCCGTTCCCTGTGCACGACCATCGAGCTGCCCAAGCTCATCCAGTCCATCCTCTATACGTCCATGGCGCAGATGCGGGTGACGGGCGCGGGGATGCTGACGATGGGGACTCTTGAAAGCGGCTGTTTCCGCCTGGGGACAAATGTCGTCAATCTTGAGCAGAACCCGGTCATCAAGTACATGATTCCGACAAAGTCCCCGCTGGTTTCCACGCTCACGAGCCTCGCGGGGCCGGTGACCGTAGCCCAGCTCCGGGATAAAATACCGGTATGCAAGGATTTGGACACGATAGAGAGCCTGCAGCCAACCCTCGTTGTCCCCCTGATTTTCAGGAGGCGTGTCAACGGCATCCTGCTTCTCGGTGAGAGGATAGTGATTGAGGACAAGGATGATTTGTCCTATAGCGATTACGAGAAAAAGCAGATAGCGATGCTGGCGAACCTGGGGGCGATAGCAGTCAACAATGCGTCCCTGGTCGAGATTTCCTCGACCGACATGATGACCCACCTCAAGTACAAGTACTATTTCTACAACATCCTGTCCGACAGGATGGAATCGACGCTGAATTCCAACGGGATTCTCTCGGTCGTCATGTTCGACATAGACTTCTTCAAGAAGGTCAACGACACCTACGGGCATAACTGCGGGGACTACATACTCGCCTCGGTCGCTTCCATAATCAAAAAGAGCATACGTGGCAAGGATTTGGCTGCCCGCTATGGCGGCGAGGAGTTCACGCTCCTCTTGTCCGGCGAAAGCGGCAGGAACGCCTGCCGGGTTGCCGAGCGCATACGCAAGATGGTGGAGAACCACAGCTTTGAATATCAGGGACAGAAGATAAGCATAACGATTTCGGGGGGTGTCGCCGAATTCTCCTCCGAGATAAACAGCTTTCTTTCCCCCGAAGAGCTCGTGGACGTGGCGGACAAGGCCCTTTACGTCTCCAAAAACAAGGGAAGGAACCAGATAACCTTCGCTTTCCCCGCGCTGATGGCGGCACTGGACAGCGAGCAGTCCGCAGAGGACTGACCGTCCGCCGTCACTGTCAGAAAAGCTTTTCCCCAAGCAGGCGGGCTGCAAGGGCGACCGCCATCATCGCCGTGTCGTTCCTGTCATCCAGAATCGGGTTCACCTCGACAATCTCCATTGATTTGACCATGCCCAGTGTCTCCATCTCCTCCATGAGAAGCAGCCCTTCCCGGTAGGTCAGGCCGCCCGGCACGGGAACGCCGGTTCCCGGGGCGATTGACGGGTCAAAGGCATCCATGTCGAAGCTGATGTGGACGACATCGCAGTGGGTCTTGAAGAAGAGGCGGACTTTCTTGAGGATTTCAGAGAAGCCCATCCGGTCTATGTCGCTGACCGTAAAGCAGGTGACCCCGGCCTCGTGCATCAGGGCCTTCTCGCCCGGATCCAGGTCGCGCGTCCCGACAAAGCAGATGTTAGCCGGGTCAACCTTGCGCCCGTCCGTGTACAGGTTCACAAGCTCCGGCAGCCCGTAGCCCGCGCTCGCCGCAAGGCACTCGCCGTGGATGTTGCCGGATGGGGACGTGTCTGCCGTGTTGAAGTCGCCGTGGGCATCGACGTAGAGCACGCCCAGGCGGAGCCCTTTCTCCTTGCACCATGAGCCGACGCCCGCGAGGCTTCCGAGAACGATGGAATGATCTCCCCCGAGGACAAGGGGGAACTCGTCTTTCTTGACGGAAGCCTCCACGTGGGCGGCGAGGGTCTCGCAGGCCGTCACGATGGGAAGGAGGTATTTGGCCTTTGGATTGTTTCCCACGTCCGCATACTCCTGCGGCACGACCGGGATGGGCGGGGCGGGCGGCACGACCGTATGGCCGAGCGACTGAATCTTGTCCTTTATTCCCGCAAGGCGGATTGCCGACGGCCCCATGTCCGAGCCGTGCCTCCTGCCCCCGAAGTCCAGTGGCATTTCGATTATGTTCACGTTCATTGAATACCTCCCAAGGTGCTTGTTTTTGTATGCGGCCTGTCAGTCCCGGAACACGCTGACGTGCTCCTTCATCAGCCGGCCCACGGTGCTGATGGCAGGTCCCATCGCGAACGCCATTATGACGGTGCCGAGGAGCGAGCCCTGCATGCCCCGCGCGGAAGTCAGGCCGGCGGCAAGGCCGATTCCCACGGCGAGCAGGTCATAGAGAATCCTGATGGCGAAGTAGGGAATCTTGGGGAGCCAGCCGCTGATTATCTTTATGGCCGCATCGTAGGGGGAAAGGCCCATGTCGCAGTTCATGTAGACTGCCGCCGTCACGATGAAGAAGAAGAGCGAGAGGGCGAACACGGCGACGCGAAGGGGGAAGTATTCCGGCAGGCAGATAATGCCGTGCAGGCCGGCCTTGAGCCAGAGCCAGCAGAAGAAGTCCGCCGTGTAGCCGATGAGAATCATGTTCATGACCGTGCCCGCCCCGATGAGCTCCGGGCCGAAGGCGAGCATGAACAGCAGCATGGCGGCGTTGAGCGTCAGCTGCCAGTTGCCGAGCGTCCAGCCCAGCTTGCTTGCCAGGTTCAGGTTCATGAAGGAGTAGGGGTCAGTCCCCCAGCTGGCCTCTATGAGGAAGGAGAGGCTGAATCCCATCAGGAATATCGCGACGGCGACAAAAAGAAATTTCTTCCAGAAGTTCTTGACGCGGAACTTGCTCGTAAGCCGTCCCAGGTAGTTTCCGGTAATCGTGCTCATTTCCAGTACAGCTCCGCCTCAAAAGAATTCCCGTCCTCTGTTTTGCCCACCATGACGAGCTTGCGCTCCGCCTCGTCCGCCTTGCCGAAGACCTGCATCTTCTGATCCAGCTTGGCCTCTTTAGAATAGTTCAGGCGGAAGTCCGTGAACTCCTTGCCGCGCAGGGCTGGGGGCAGCGCATCCTCCACGAAGGCCCCGTAGCGGCAGTTGTTCGTGTGGCAGTTCGAGTCTATGTCGGACAGGCCGATTGTCCGCTCATGCCAGAGCTCCATGTCCGGCGGCAGGATGATTTTGCCGGGCTTCAGGCAGTCATGCGTCTCCTCCCGCTCCACCGGCGGGCGGAGGGTAAAGTCCCTGCTCGGGATAATCCTGCGGGTCGTGGGGTTGACGAGAAGCCAGCTGGACAGGCCGGAGACCAACAGCCCGCCCCCTTCGTCCGTAATCTCGTAGGCTCGCCTGAGCTGGAGCGGCTCGGGCTTCTCTTCCCAGGTCGTCACGTTTACCCGCTGGTCGGCACGAGGTATCGTGTGGAAGCGGAAGGAAACGCGGGACACCAGAATCGCAATGTCACGCTCCGCAAGGAAGGCGAACGACATCCCCCGCTCCCGGTAGTCCTCGACAGCCGCGTCCGCGGTCAGGCGCAAGAGCTCGGCAAGGGAAATAGTCTTGCCCGCGCCGCATTGGGAGAAAAAGAGCAGGGACTCCCGGTGAAAGGTCGTCCGGTCATCGTCATGATAGAGCCTGAGATTGTACATAGGGGCATATTATAATGGAAGAGATTGATTTGGACAATAACATGAGTTCATGTGAGTGAACATGTATTTTCTCTGAAAAAAAAGGGTTTAGGGTATCCCTCAACGGGCGTTTTTGGGTGTGCTAAACGGGCGTTTTTGGGTGTGCTAAACGGGCGTTTTTGGGTGTGCTAAACGGACGTTTTTGGGTGTGCTAAACGGACGTTCTTCACTTTTTCCTTGTCTTACGGGGTAAAATGCTGTACAATCTTCCATATATAATACCTTTATAGGAAGCGAGGCACGTATGGGCTTAATTGCGGCTGCATTAGGGACGGTCAACGGGGTTTTGGCCGACCAGTGGAAAGAATATTTTTACTGCGAGTCAATCAGCAACGACATCCTGATGGTCAAAGGACAAAAGAAGACCGGCGGCCGGTCATCCAATACCAAGGGGTCGGACAACGTCATCTCCCAGGGGTCGGTCATAGCCGTCGCTGACGGGCAGTGCATGATTATCGTGGAGAACGGCAAGGTCGCCGAGCTGTGCGCCCAGCCGGGCGAATACAAGTACGACTCCTCGCTGGAGCCGTCGATTTTTGCGGGCAACCTGGGCGAGGGCATCATCAATACCTTCAAGGAGCTGGGCAAGAGGTTTACCTTCGGCGGGGAGCCTGCCAAGGATCAGAGGGTTTACTACGTCAACACCAAGGAGATAATCGGCAACAAGTACGGCACGGCCCAGCCCGTCCCCTTCACGGTTATAGACCAGCGGGCGAACCTGGAGATGCTGGTCCGCATAAAGTGCTTCGGTGAGTACAGCTTCAGGATAAGCGACCCCATCCTCTTCTATACGAACATAGCGAGCAACGTCAGTTCCGAATACGCCAAGGAACAGCTGGACGGCCAGATGCGGTCCGAGCTGCTGACGGCGCTGCAGCCCGCGTTTGCCGTCCTGTCCGAAAAGGGCATCCGCTACTCCGCCCTGCCCGGCCACACGATGGAGCTTGCCGATGCCCTGAACCAGCAGCTTTCCACTAAGTGGAAGAACCTGCGCGGCATGGAGATAGTCTCGTTCGGCGTCTCGTCCATCAAGGCGGACGAGGAGGACGAGAAGAAGCTGCAGGATGCCCAGCTGAACGTGACCTATTCCTCGGACCCGAGGAAGTACCAGACGATGATGGGCATGGGAACCGTGGAGGCCATGAAAGCCGCCGCCAACAACGCGAACGGTGCGATGGCGGGCTTTATGGGCATGGGCATGGCGAACGGCATGGGCATGGGAGGCGGCATGGGCATGAACGCCTGGGCCCAGCAGGGTGTCCAGACGCCCCCGCCCGGAGGCTTTGCCCAGGGAGGCGGTCAGCCGGCCCCATCGGCGCAGCCTGCCGCCGGAGCATGGAAGTGCCCCAAGTGCGGAAGCAGCGCGAGCGGCAAGTTCTGCCCTGACTGCGGCTCTCCCAAGCCCGCCGACACCGCCGGATGGACATGCTCCTGCGGTGCGGTCAACAAGGGCAAGTTCTGCCAGGAGTGCGGCAAGCCCAAGCCCGCCGGTGCCCCCCTCTACAAGTGTGACAAATGCGGATGGGAGCCTTCCGACCCCCACAACCCGCCCAAGTTCTGTCCTGAGTGCGGGGATCCCTTCGACACGGGCGACATCGTTGGGTAAAACGTGATATAGGAAGGAAAGAGGTATAACTATGGACAAGGATTTTGAGGTTCTGGACAAGGTTGTGGGCCGCGTGCCGGACTTCCCCAAGCACGGGGTTCTCTTCTATGATATAACGGGAGTGCTCCGCCATCCCGATGCGTTCAAGTACTGCATCGACCGCATGGTGGAGATTTACAAGGACAAGCAGATTGACGCGGTGGCCGGCATAGAGTCGCGCGGCTTCATCTTCGCCGCCCCCTTCGCGGAGCGGGTGGGGGTTCCCCTCATCCTGATACGTAAGGCGGGAAAGCTTCCGGGCAAGACCTACAACTGTAAGTACAGCCTGGAGTATGCGCAGGCGGAGATTGAGGTGCATGTTACGGACATCCAGAAGGGGCAGAAAATCCTCCTCGTCGATGACCTGATTGCGACCGGCGGAACCCTCCGCGCGGCGAACAACCTGATAGAGCAGGGAGGGGCGACGGTCACCGACGTGTTCGGTGTCATAGGGCTTCCCTTCCTGGGCTACGAGAAAGCCCTCGCCCCGATAAAGGCGACGACCCTCATCAACTACAATTCCGAGTCAAAGTAAAAATCATGCTGGCCCGCCCCTGCGGCACGGGGCGGGATTCATCCGGGTGTCTTTGCACGAAGCTGCTTTTCCGCTACAATGCTGGTACTATGGAAAAATACGTTCACCGGGTGAATTATTACGAGACGGACAAGATGGGGATTACCCACCATTCCAACTACATACGCTTCATGGAGGAGGCCCGCGTCCACTTCATGGACCAGATTGGCTGGGGCTATGCCAAGATGGAGGAGGAGGGGGTGGCTTCCCCCGTCCTCGCCGTGACCTGCGACTACAAGCACTCCACGACTTTCTCCGACGTAATCGAGATAGAGGTCTCCCTGCTCAGCCTGTCCGCCGTCAAGATGCAGATAGGCTACACGATGACCTGCAAGGGGCGGGTGGTCTGCACCGGGACGAGCACCCACTGCTTTCTGAGCAAGGAGGGCCGTCCCCTCATCCTGAAGAAGGCCCTTCCCGGTTTCTACGACACGCTCAGCGGCCTGTCAGCTCAAGCGCCTTCGACTTGACGGCCTCATAGAGCTTGTCCCTGTCGCCCTTGTTCTTGTCGATAAGGCGGACAAAGACGCTCCCGGCGACGATTGCCTCCACTGATGAGGCGAGGGCTTTTGCCTGATTGCCGTCCTGGATGCCGAATCCGCCGTAGACCTTGCTGCCGCCCGCGCTGACCTTGCCGAGGAAGCTGACGGTCGCCGCGTCAATTGTCGTGGACGTGCCGGTTATGCCCGTCCTGAGCGCGGCGTAGATGTGGGCGAACCCCGCGTGGGCGAGCTTGTCCAGCCTGTTCTCCGCCATGCTCGGTGCGGCGACGGGGATGTTCTCCATGCCGTTCGCCGTGCATGCAGCCGTCAGTCCCTCGTCGTGGTCGAAGGGCAGGTCGGGGATAATCATCCCCTTGACCCCGGCTTGTGCCGCCCGTTTGCAGAAGGCGGCGACTCCCGGCGTGTATATGAGCGAGCCGTAGCTCATTATATAGATAAGAACCTGCGGGAATGCCTGGTGCAGGCGGGCAATGAAGGCAAGCCCGTCCTCCGTCCGGTAGCGGCGGGACAGGACTTCCGTGCAGGCCCCCTGTATGGCGGGTCCGTCCGCGCTCGGGTCGGAGAAGGGCAGCTGCACTTCCAGGATGTCCGCTCCGCCGTCCACCATCGCCTGTGCCGCCGTGAAGGCAAGCTCGTCAGTCGGGTATCCTGCCACAAGGTGGCTCATAAGCTGTATCTTTTCCATTCTGATTTCTCCTTATGCCTGGTGCACGTCCTCGTTCGC
>CACYDQ010000206.1 GCA_902773215.1 uncultured Spirochaetaceae bacterium
GACGGGGCTGCCGCTCTCGCGCAGGATCATCTCGTCCAGGCCGAGGACGGCGTTGATCGGGGTGCGTATGTCGTGGCTCATCACCGAGAGGAAGTCGGACTTGGCCCGGTTGGCGGCCTTTTCCGCCTCGGCGGTCAGCGCGAGCTGCCGGTTGAACATCATCAGGGTGATAAGGTTGAACACGATCATCAGGACCAGGCCGCAGCTGATGATGATGACGAGGGGGAGGTCAAAGCTGCGTTCCTTGAGCTCGTTCTCCGGCAGGCTGGAGATGATCATCCAGTCGCTCGCGGAATTGACGACGGCATGGGCGATGAGCCAGTCCTTGCCCTGCGAGTTCCGCATGGACGTCGTGCCGTTCTCCCCGGTGATGTTGTCGTAGAAGGCCTGCTGCATCCCGTAGTTGGGGGCGTTGTATGACTTGTAGAATTCGAAGAAGTTGGAGTTCTTGAAGGACTTTCCCTTGATGATGTAGTCGCCGTCCGAGTCGATCAGGGAAATCTCCGCATCCTTGTAGCTTTCGGTCGGGAACACCCAGCTGTTCCTGAGCGTGTCCAGCGGGACGATTCGGAGCAGGAGGGCCTCCCGATCCCTGCCTCCCTCGCGGAGGACAATCTTGTTGTAAAAGGCGATGGACTGCCGTCCGTTCACGGGGTTGGTGAACGCCCGCGTGATGTTCGCCCTGATGCCGTCGTTCCGGGTCTCAAGGCTCGGAAAGAGGTCCATGTTCCGGTAGGACACGGAGAAGTCGGTCCTGTCGTCCGCATGGGCTTCCGAGGAGATGCCCGCCATGGAGCCGTCGTCCGTGTAGATGATGTGGGCGGTGCTGTGCTTGCGCGCGATGGACAGGCGCAGGAAGGATATTGCGTCTTCCATCGGGATATGGCTGTTGTTTATGTAGTTGCTCCAGGTGTCGCAGGCGAGCTGCTCGCCGTTCATGTAGTTGGACGTGATCTGGGCGATGCTCTTCGTCATCGCAAGGAAGTTCATCGTCCGGGAGCGCGCAAAAATCCGCCGGCTCTGCGCCATGTAGAGGAGGGACAGCGCGACTATGCCGGATATGATGCACGTGTTTACTACAAAGATTAACCTTCTTTTCATATTCGGCTCCGTCAGGCTCCATTCGGCTCCCGGCCCGGCTTGCCGCCGGAAACCTAGTGCCCTCCTTGCATTATAACAGAAGATTCGTAGAAACACAATGTAAAATTCAGCCGGGCGGCAGATTTTGGGTTGCCCTGATTGATATTATCTGGTTATCGGTTCACGGCGGGGAGGCTTTCCCTGTCTGGAGGAAATGCTCCGGGGGGATAGCTGTAAGTTATTATAGTACAATGATTACCCTCTCCCTGTCAGTTCCTCTGCCCCTTGCGTTGGCGGCAAGCGGCATTAATAAGGTTATGGATTCCGCGCGGAAGACCCCGTGGCCGCCCTCCGCTTAAACTTGCCTTATGGCACTTTCTGTTGTAGAATTCCGAATATAACAGGGGGAGATAAGGAGGCTTAACTATGGCAAAGAAGGAACTTGACAGGTTCGACAGGAAGGCGAAGCGGGACATCCAGCTTTCCACCAAGCTCATCGCCCTTATCGGCGGATTCATCCTGCTCGGATGCTCCACGGTCGCAATCATATCCCTGACCGTGTTCGACAGCAAGCTTATCAAGAACACCCAGGACGAGCTCAAGTACACCGAGCATGGGGCGGCAAACGTCATGAACGACTGGCTTTCCACCCTCTCCCTGAGCGCGAGCCTCCTTGCAGACAACCCCTATGCGGTTGAGACCGTCTCCCGCAGGGACGGCGGCGGGGCAAAGGCATACCTGCAGAAACAAACGGACGGGCTGGACCTGGGCCTCGTTGTCATCATGGATTCCAAGGGGATCCCCGTGTGCAGCAGCGGCTACGATGTTAGCACCAGCCTGTCCTCCCTCAAGTGCGTGTCCTCCGCCCTCAAGGGCACGGCGTTCAGGTCATTCGAGCCGATAGGCAACCTGGACTTGGCGGCCCTCGCGGCATGCCCCGTCTACGATGACGGCAAGGTCGCAGGATGCGTCCTGACCGGCTACGACCTGACCGACGGTAGCTTCACCGGCCTCATGTCGGACGGCTACAACGTGGAGTGCACGGTCTTCAAAGATTACACCCGCGTTGACTCCACGCTGGAGAACGTCGTCGGCACCACCCTGGACAACCAGAAAATCGTCAACCTGGTGCTGATGAACGGGCAGACCTTTGAGGGCACGAATACGATCAAGGGCAAGGAGTACTACTCGACTTACCAGCCTCTCGTCAATGACGACGGCAGTATTGCGGGCATGCTCTTTATCGCGAAGGGGGTCGAGGTCGTCAACGCCGTCAAGAACACGACGCTCACGATAGTCATTCCCATCGCCATCGTGCTCATCGCCGTCCTGCTTGTCCTGAGCTACCTGTTCATCCACTGGCTCATGTGGAGGATTAACAACGTCACGAGCTTCCTGAAGGAGTTGGAGACCGGCGAGGCTGACCTGACCAAACGCTGCAAGCTCTTCATCCGCGACGAGATAGGCGACCTTGTCATACACTTCGATTTCTTCCTGGACAAGCTGCAGGAAATCATGCGGGACGTGCAGGGCTCCAAGGGCCGCCTGACCGAGTCCGGCGACGAGATGTCCCGGAGCGCGGAGGATACGGCGAGCGCAATCTCGCAGATTGTCGCGAACATCGACGGCATCTCCTCCCAGATAAGCGCGCAGGGCAGCAGCGTCACGCAGACCGCCATGGCCGTGGAAGACATCTCCCACAACATCAGTGAGATGGACAGGCTCATAGACAGCCAGTCCTCAGGTGTGTCCGAGTCCTCCGCCGCCGTCGAGGAGATGATTGGCAACATCTCGTCCGTCAACAGCTCTGTTGACAAGATGGCGGCCTCCTTCCAGCTTCTCTCCACAGACGCACAGTCCGGATTCGACAAGCAGCAGCTTGTCAACGACAAAATCCAGCAGATAGTTGACCAGTCCAAGATGCTGCAGGAGGCGAACCAGGCAATCTCCAGCATTGCGAGCCAGACCAACCTGCTCGCCATGAACGCCGCCATCGAGGCAGCCCACGCGGGCGAGGCGGGAAAGGGCTTCTCAGTCGTCGCGGACGAAATCCGTAAGCTCTCCGAGACCTCCTCCGGCCAGTCCAAGACAATCGGCGAGCAGCTGAAGAAGATAAAGGATTCCATCAACGAGGTCGTCGCCGCATCCCAGGAGTCGAGCGAAGCCTTCGCCTCCGTGTCCAGCAAGATAAAGGAGACTGACCAGCTGGTCATCCAGATTAAGGCGGCGATGCAGGAGCAGAACGAGGGCAGCAAGCAGATAGGCGGGGCCCTCAAGAACATGAACGACAGCACGGTGGAAGTCCACAAGGCGTCCAAGGAGATGTCCGTCCGCAGCGAGAAAATCAAGCGGGAGATGTCGAGCCTTCAGGAAGTCACGTCCAGCATGAAGCAGAGCATGGACCAGATGGCCTCCGGGGCACAGCGGATTAAGGAGACCGGCAACTCGCTGGAGAACATCTCCGGCAAGATGAACGATGCCATCGACAAGATAGGCAGCCAGATAGACCTGTTCAAGGTCTAGCAGAGCAAAAAAGGCGGCCACACAGGCCGCCCTTTTTTATGCCCGGCCCGTTTTCTCCAGGTCCAGGATCGTCACGTAGTGCAGGATGTCAAAGCTCTCCGGCAGGGTCGCAAGGTATGCCAGGTGCTCCTTCTCCCACGCAGCGATTTCCTCCGCCGAGAGAGATGACGCGCCGATGCCGCGGCATGACTTTATCCTGCCGTTCCAGGTTTCCCGCGTGAAGCGCACCGGGATGTCGAACGCGACCCCGTGTGCCATCGTGAACCAGCCCTTCGCCCAGTCGGGCTCGGTGACCGGGTTCCGCTGCCAGTTGCAGCCGTTCCAGCTGGGGTTGTACTTCAGCACGAGCCGCTCGCTCTCCCGGGCAATCTCGCTCTCGTCAGGCAGCCATGCCATGAACAGGACCGCGAGGTGCCCTCCGTCCTTGAGCCAGCCGCTTATCTTGGGGATGACCACGGCCTTGTCGAAGTAGGCGAAGCACTGGCATGCCGTCACCACGTCGAAGCTCCCGGCAGGGAAGTCCAGGTCCTCGGTCGCCGAGACCTTGTAGTCTATCTCCATGCCGGCTTTCTGGGAAAGTTCCCTCGCAAAGCGTATCTGGTTCTCCGCGATGTCCGTGCCCGTCCACTTGGCTCCGAAGCGGTACATGTTCCGGGGGATGACGCCGGTCCCCGTCCCCAGATCCAGCAGCTTCTGGCCTTCCGTGCCGATGTTCAGCTCGACGAGCTTCCTGTAGAATTCCTCGGGATACACGTCCCGGTACTTCGCGTAGTCGGCGGA
>CACYDQ010000207.1 GCA_902773215.1 uncultured Spirochaetaceae bacterium
GGCGACAGGGCTCTTCACCTGCAGCTGGAGGGACTTGTTGTACTTGGCCACGACGTAGTTATTACCGTCCTTGATGACGCAGTAGTAGCCGCCGTTGCCGTCAGTGACGAGCACGCTGTCATTGGCGACCATCTCGTTGCTTTCCTTCTGGATCTCCATGTTCATGGAATCCAAAAGACAGAGCTTGACCGCGTTGTTGCCGCTCGCAGAGCCGTCTCCGCAGATTGCGATGTAGTACAGGCTGCTCGTCTGCACGGAAGACTCCCTCGCATCCTCGATAACGGGGCTGACGACCGGGAGAATCGTCCTCTCGTGAACGACGTTGACCGGGGAAACCTTGAGCGTGCTTCCGTCTGCCATGCTGACTTTGACCATCTGGCTCAGGTCCTTCGTCTCATTGACGACCTTGAGTCCGATGATGGAATTGCCCTCATCGATGGCAAGGGCCTCCTCGAGCAGGGCCTGCTTGTCTTTCGCAATCTCGGTTCTCTCGGCCTGGGCCTCGGACTCCTTCTTGTCGGCGAAGTCCTGATGCTCCTTGACCTCGGCCTCCGCCTCGCTCAGCTTGTCCTGCTGGGCTGCAGTTGCCTCGGCCTCTGCCTGGGCTTTCTTTGCCGCCTCATCGGCCTTCTTCTGGGCCTCATCGGCAGCCTTCTGGGCCGCTATGGCATCCTGCTCAGCCTTCTTCTTGGCATCCTCGGCTTTCTTTGCATCCTCGGCAGCCTTCTTTGCGGCGGCCTGCGCGGCCTCATCATCAGGATTCGCACCGGCGTTCTTCTTTGCCTCGTCAGCTTTCTTCTGTGCTTCCTCGGCCTTCTTCTTTGCCTCGTCAGCCTTCTTCTTGGCATCGTCAGCGTTGGAGTCGGCCTTGTCCGCATTCTTCTGGGCGTTGCTCGCGTCCTTCTGGGCCTGCTGCTCGGCCTTCTGCTGCTCGGCGAGCTTCTGCTTCTCCTTGTCAGCCTTCTCCTGCGCCTCGGCTGCCTTGTCGGCTGCCTGCTCTGCCTCGCGCTCCTTTATGTCAACCATGTCCTGGCGGACGTCAACGCCCTTGTCGTTCTCCTCCCTCATGTTGTCCACGACGTTCCTGTCGCTGATGACGGAGGTATCGACGGTGGAAAGACCGCCCTTCACATCGTTGAGGGGGATGACTATCTGCGTGTTACCAGGCCACTCGTTCCACTTGGTGGAAAGGCCGCACTTCTCCTTGGTCAGGTTCTTGGTGACGACGGTCTTGTAGCGGTCCTGGAACACATCCAGCTTCTGCCGGTAGACCGCATTGTAGACGGTGACGAAGGTCGCTATCGTGGTCGCGTCACTGCTGTTGTAGCCGTATGCCGCCTGAAGGTAGCCCGCGATGATGCGGCGCAGGTTCTTGATATGGTCAACAGAGGCGTTCGGATTCAGTATGAGGATATCCGCATCGAACTTTCCTTTCTCGTTCTCGTCTATGGCATGGATTATGGAATACTTGCCGTTCAGGTTGAAAGAGCCTTCCTTGGTCACGCTGCGGGACACCTGCCGTCCCAGCCCGCGCCCGATTTCGGTGATTGCGTCCGCCGTCTCTATAACCGTATGGGGGCCGGTATAGTTCTCAAACTGAATCGTCCCGACATCCCCCGTAACGCGGATTTCGTTCTCGTCAACCCCGAGGGCTGCCGCCGAGAACATCGCCGTCAGGCTGAGTGCTGCAAAAGCTGCCATGAACCTGCTGAGTTTCATATATCCTCCTATTTCCTACTATATAATAGATAATAGCACATACTATCGTATATCGGGGGAAGCCCCGGATAATACAACCATTATACTCCCTTTTCCAGAAAAAATGAAGGGGCAAAGGTGAAAATTCACGGAAAACCCCGAGAAAAGGAAGTCTCCCCCTCCCCTCCCCTCCCCTTCCAGCACCGTTAACGGAGATTCTTTCTATATCTTCCCTTAAATCGTTATATTTTCATTCTCTTTTCCTTGCTTTTGACGGGAACTGTGCTATAATGGGGTAATATGGAAAGGAAAACAGGCGTTGTAGTCCCCCTTTCCGCCCTGTATACGAAAGACTGCGAGGCGGCGGGTGATTTTTTGGCTCTGAAGGATTTCGCGGACTTCTGCGAGAAGTGTTCCCTCGGTGTAATCCAGCTGCTCCCGGTCAACGACACGGGAACCCAGTCGTCCCCCTATTCCGGGCTGTCGGCATACGCCCTGCACCCGATGTTCATCAGGATTGATGCCCTGCCGGAGTTCCAGGAAGCCTATCAGCTGGACTCCGCCTTTGCCAAGGCATACCGGGCATTCAAAAAGGAATTCAAATACAGCCCCCGCTTTGACTATGACAAGCTGACCCAGCGCAAGACGGAGCTGCTGCACCTGCTCTACAGTTATATAGAAAAAAGATGCGCGGGCAAGGTTAAGCCCAAAGCCCCGCCCAAGCCCAAGAAGGCGGCAGCGGGCGAGGCTTCCGCGGAGGCAAAGGCCGCAGCTCCGGCCGCCCCGGCCAAGCTGACCCCGCCCACGGAGGAATACGCGGCCAAACTCAAGGGCGAGCTCGATGCCTTCATCCGCAAGAACGCCTGGATAACTTACTATGCGGTCTTCAAGGACCTCAAGGATTCCGCCATGCAGGCGACATGGAAGGCATGGCCCGACGAGCTACGGAACTTGGACCGCAAGCAGATAGAGCTTCGCTGGAACAACAAGGCGCACCGATCCAGCCACAACTTCTTCGTCTGGTGCCAGCTGAGGGCATCCGAGCAGTTCCAGGAGGCCGCCGATTACGTGAAGGGCAAGGGCATCACGCTCAAGGGCGACCTTCCCATCCTGATGAACGACGACAGCGCGGACTGCTGGGCATGGCCGGAGTACTTCAACCAGGAGCAGCTGGCAGGCTCCCCGCCCGACGGCGAGAACCCGGTCGGCCAGAACTGGGGCTTCCCGACCTACAGCTGGGACAAGATTGCGGCATCGGACTTCGCCTGGTGGAAGGAGCGGGTCACGCTCGCCGCCCGCTACTACGGTGCGTTCAGGATTGACCACATACTGGGCTTCTTCCGTATCTGGAGCGTCCGCCGCGGCGAGACGACGGCATACCTGGGCCATACGACC
>CACYDQ010000208.1 GCA_902773215.1 uncultured Spirochaetaceae bacterium
ACGAGCTTCTTGCCGGAAGAAGACGTAAGCGTCGCGGTTCCCTCGCCCACGGCGGTCGCCCTGCCTTTCTTGTTTATCTTGATGACGGACGGGTCGGAGCTCTGCCAGGTACCGGAGAGGAGGTTTATGTATTCTCCCACGTCCAGACCGAAGTCGCACGTGCTTGCCGCACTGCCGGGTGCCTGGTAGGTGAAAATCCATGCGTACCAGGACTCGCCGGCGTATTCGTACTGCGGCCCGCCGCCCATTGAGTCTTTGCCCGTGCTATCCTCGAACAGGATGGCGATGCGGTCCCCGTATGCTGCCTTCGTAGGCAGCTTTGCCGTAACGGTAATCCGCTTGTTGTCCTTGCTGTACAGCCATCCCCCGCGATAACCGCTCTCCTTGAAATCCGCCAGCAGGTTGTCCCCGTATGCCCACCGGCCTTTTTTTACGTTGTCCGCAGTCTTGTTTTCGGAGACGAGTTTGCAGGTCGACATGCCACCGTTTATGCCGCTTACGTACTTTTCATACGCGTACATCGTGAGCTCGACTTCCTCACCCGGCTTGTAGGAGCCTTTCGGGGGCGTGCACTCGTGGTAGGCTTCAACAGAAGATGCTTTGGGTACGTTAGGGTCCTTGTCTCGCTGCAGGAACACGTAGGAAACAATCGTACCATCATCCAACACCGTTATCCTGGCTGTGCTGTGCCAAGACGAACTGTCCCTTTTCGTCCTCGTTCCCTTCGGCGTGAAAGCCTCCGTGTCCGTCAGCACCCAGGTGCCGTCTGTCTTTTGCTGCGCAAACGCTCCCGCGACCGAGAACAACACCATCACTATGGCCAGAGCCATGACCTTCAACCTTGATTTCTCCATACGAAATCCTCCTTAATAGATGTGTGTAACATATGAAATGGACACGGCACGTATGCGCCTGTCTGCCTCAGTTCAAGTCCACCGGCATTTCCATGAAGTCCGTTCCCGTCATCGTGGCGGGGTCGATGGTATACCAGTCCCAGGTAGAGACGTGGGAGTCGCTGTCGCCGTCGTCCACCGTCTCAAAGAGGTGGATTGTCGCCGTCCCGTCCGGGTTCCACTCAAGCTCCGCCTCCGGTGCGCCGGACCGTTTCTTTGCCCGGGAAAGCAGCAGTTCGTCCTTGGTGGGCTTGTTTGTCTTGACGGGTTTGGAAGATCCTGCCGCCACTTTGCCCCGCACCATGGCGAAGTAATCCTGCTCACCTGAGCACCACGAGAAGGTTCCTGTGGCATACTCGGCATCCCCGTCCGCAGAGATGTAGAAATCCGTGAGGTCTACGTTGCCCATGTCTGAGACAAAGTGGACGGAAGAACTCTTGCCGTTCCAGGTGCCGTTGCATATCGTCGGGGGCATGTCGGACTCGTCCTCTATGCCTTCCACCGACGGGTTCAGTACCCGCCACCAGTTCAGCTTGAGGATGACGCTTTTTCCGTCGGTCTTGAGCTCCGCGTTCAGGACACGCGCGTCCGTCCCCGTGTACGAGTTTCCTTCCCCGCACATGAAGCACTTCCAGCCGCCGTTCAGGAGCAGGGGCATGTTGTCTATCCTCGTCGTACCGTCCGGCGCGGCTTTCCCCGTGCGGGAGTACGTCGTCCGGGTGAACCAGCCGAACTCCTTTTCCTTCGCGTTCTCCTTCGTGGAAAGGGATGCCGCTGTCTCCCGCTGCCTTGCCTCGCTCATGCCGGAGGAGTCCTTTTTGCTGCCGTCCTCTTTCGCCGTGGCGGGGGAGGGCCGGGGCGCGGCATCTGCCGTCTTGATGAAATTCACACCGGGCTTTCCGTCCAGCTCCACGTCGATGAAGGTAATGCGGTCTGCCGTCGTGCAGCCCGTCCCGGTGGACGTGCTGCCGTTCTCTTCCACGAGCCCCACCGCCAGCACGGAACTGTTGCCACCGGCGGACAGCGAGATGTACATTGCGACATCGTAGCGGATGGGAATCTTCCGCTGGGGCGGGATGTCCCCGCTCAGAAACTGGTAGCTTGCCTCCTGCCTGCCTGCCGGAAGCCCCGTTGCTTTTGCGAGGGTTCCGTCAAAGTCGATGACGACGCTCTTCCCGTCGCCGTTGAAGGTCATCGTCCCGTGGTCGGAGACGAACGTCCCCTCGTGCGGGGCTGGGGCGGGCGTGTCCGGCTCATAGGGATAGTTGGAGTGGACGAGGGGATTCGTCCCCTTCTTCTTGAATTTCTCTACCATCTTCGCGCAGCCGAGCGACGGCAAAAGCAGCACGGTCATAAAGACGGCAATGCCTGTCCAAAGCAGTTTCCGTTTCATAGAATATCATACCTCCTGAAGGTTATATAACAAAGCAATGCCACCCGCCCTGCCACAGGGCAAGGCAGGCGGAAATTCATCTTACTGCGCGGTGCGTACCACGCGGAAACCTATCACGCTTTTTACGTCTCCCCTCGGCGACAGATCTGCACCGATATACGCTTTCTCGTCGAAGCGGCTGTAGACGGTACAGATGTTGGAGGCTGATTCCCAGCCTCCGCCACGTATGACGCGCTCCTTCCCCGAGTCAGGCCCGTGCGGGTCGCTCACTCCGTCCTTATGCTTCTCGTATTCCCTCGCGTCGAACCAGTCCCAGCACCACTCCCATACGTTCCCCGTCATGTCGTACAGGCCGAATGCGTTTGCTTTCTTGGTCCTCACCTTGTGGGCTTTTCCGCTGAGACTGTCGTTGTACCAGGCATACTCAGGCAGGGAACTTGCGGAAGCTGTCCCGCTCCATACCCCGGAATCGGTCGTGTTGTCCCCGGCGCGGGCGGCGTACTCCCATTCGGCCTCGGTGGGAAGCCGGTATCCGTCTGCATCCCAGTCACAGGTCGCCGCATCCCAGTCCGCGTTCTTTTCTGTGGGAACAGACTTGAGCGAAATCCTGCTCCAGTCCGAAACGCCCTTCACGCTGTAGCAGGGGGTCAGCCCCTCCGCGAGGCTCCGCTTGTTGCAGTAGGCAACAGCCATGTACCAGCTGGCATGGTACACGGGAAGGTCGTCGCCCTTGCCATAGTAGGCCTTTATGCCCTCGGGGAGTTTACCCATCACTGCCTTGAACTCGCCTTGGGTAACCTCGTGATCCGAGATGTAGAAGTCCCGCCGGAAGGTTACCTCGTGGGAAGGGGTCATGAACATGTTGTAGACTTTGGCATCCGTATCCAGTCCCCGCATATACGATCCAGCTTCCAGCCTGACCATGCCGTCAGGGCTTGAGCTTGCCGCACTGGCCCCGTCTCGGGCGAACCTGCTTCCGAGCCTGAAGAAATCCCAGGTAAGATACGCCGGGAGCAGGCAGAGGGCCGCCATCATGGGGATGAACAGGATGCGGGCGAGGCAGCCAAGGAG
>CACYDQ010000209.1 GCA_902773215.1 uncultured Spirochaetaceae bacterium
CAGGCAGAATCCTTTCTGCCCAGTTTGTAAAAGATTGCATCTGCATTACAAGGCTACATCTGCAATCCTTTACAATGAAATCTCCTGTCTGTTGTCTTCTAGGAAGTTGAGCAGTCATAGAGTTTCATATATATAGTCGTATTGAACTAATGAAAACTTTAGCACAAAAAAGAAAAAAAAGCAAATTTTTTTTGATTCCTTTTCCCGTCTCCCTGCCCCCTGCACAAAGTCCGGTATTATGATATAATCTGGACATACGAAAGGAGGAACGCATGAACCTGGAAGTCCCAAGCAACGAACTCTTTGAGAAGCTGCCCCAGCTCTACCAGACCGGGGTCACGGAGTTCTACGTCCACGACAAGAAGCTTGCGAAGGATAAAAAGTCCCTGCTCGCGCTGGCCGACCTGGTGGCAGACAAATGCCCCGAGCTCTTCATCTCGCTCCCCGTCGAAGCCCGGCTCATCGACATGCCCCTCCTGGAAAAGCTTTCGGAGCTCTACGTCTCCGTCGAGATTCCCCTTGAGGGGGAACTAAAGGGCGGCAGCCTTGCACTGAACAAAAAGCTCTACAAGGGCAAGGCGGACATCCTGAACCAGTCCGGTCTGGTCTTCGGCTTCGCGATGGGCTGGGGCGTACAGGAGGGAGACAGCTTCCGTGCCTTCCGCGACAGGCTGGACTTCGCCGCGGGCCTCTACCCCAACCACATAGACTTCCCCCAGTTCGAGCAAAAGGAAGAAGCCCGCCCCACGGGAACATATTCGTCCAAGGACCTGGACTTCTCCCGCACCATGGCGTTCGCATGCAGGACCTTCTACACGGCGGGCAGGGCCGTCCCCTGGTTCAACCAGATAGTCCAGGCGCTCAAAATCACCCCCTCCACCCTCTTCGCCGATGCGGACGAGTGGCAGCAGTGCAACAACTGCTCCTATTACACGGAGTTCGTGCCGGAGGACGCGGAGCATAAGGAGCTGGAGCGGATGCAGCTGGCCTTCCTCAAAGAAAAATTCGAGGAGAAGCACAAAAGCCACTTATGGGCGGCGGCCGAGGATCTGATACGGCTGAACGGAGCCATGTCCCGGGTAGTCGAAGAGGGCGAGGAGAGCCAGCTGGAGCTCTCCTACAACCCTGACGACCTGCTTTCCCCCGAGGCCATGAACCTGGCCAAGTTCTGCGACAACGTGACCGAAGAGCCCTGCCTTGTCAAGGTATTCGAGGGGCGGGACGGCCCCGATTACAAGATACTGTAACGGGGACGAGAGGACCGGTCAGTATTTTTCCCCGGTGAACAGCTCGAACTGCTCGTAGCCCTGGAAGCGCAGCATGTCAAAGCCGTTGCATACCTTGCAGCCGACCTCGGAGGCCCGCCGCATGACCGGAGTGACGGCCGGGACATAAATGATGTCAAGCAGCATCTCCTTACCCGTGAAGTCATAAAAGAAAATCGGGTCGTTGTCGGCCGAGGAAGGCTCCGAGGAGTTCATGCCGACAGAGGTCGTCTGGATTATCAGGTCGCTGTACTTCCTGAGCGTTCGGGCCGCGGACTCCGACGGCTCCCCGGGAAGGATCTCCGCCACAAAGCCATACCTCTCGGCAAGGGAAGCGGCCTTGGAGAAAGTCCTGTTGAACACGCATGCCTTGGCTTTGAGCGACTTGACCGCCCATGCGACAGCCTTGGCCGCGCCGCCCGCCCCGATAATCGAGACCTTCCAGCCACGCAGGTCCTTTGTCCCCGTGAATTTCAGCAGGGCCGCGGTAAAACCGGAGCCGTCGGTGTTGTAGGCCTTCCAGCCCCCGGACTTCTTGACGAGCGTGTTGCTGGAGCCTATCGCCTTGACCGTATCGTCCTGCTCGCTGACGCACTCAAGGACCTTCTCCTTATGGCATACCGTCACGGAAAGGCCGGTTATGCCGACAACATCCGCAAATTCCACGGCATCCCTGACCTCCGGGGTCTTGATCGGGATGTAGACGGCGTTTATGTTGTGCCCCTCGTAGCCGGAATTGTGCAGCTGGGGGCTGGAAGTTGCGTCAAGGGGCCATCCGGTTATGCCGAAGACTTTGGTATTCTCATTGACCGTCTTGAAATGATAGACATCGTTCAGAGTCTGGGGATCCAGGTGCCCCAGGTTGGCAATGCCCTCGTTCTTGTCCGAAGGCGAGCAGAAAGTCAGGTAATTCTTGAGCTTTGCGGCGAGCAGGCGTGACGGCAGGCCGAGCGGCCCCATTGCAATGAGGATGTGCTGGGTATCCTTAATCTTAGAAGCCTCCCTGAAAAGATCCGTCACGTCAGCAAGCGAGTGAGGCATGAAGGCAATCTTGGGAATCTCATAGCCGGATGTCCTCAGCTCCTCCAGTTTACGGGCAACGTTCTTTATGGGATCCTTCATGTTATGGACGCTGCGGACAATCCTGGTGCCGAATGCGAGCGCCGCATCCTGCAGGCTCGGGACATGGAAGTCCTCCTCAAAGTCCACGTAGGCGAAGTTTTTTGATTCATCGGAGTCGGCAAAAGAAAGGGCCCGGGCGAACATCACGGTCCTCGACCCCTCCCCCTCCACGTACTGGCCGCCGTCAATCGACCGGCGGATTGTCAAAAGACAGGGAATCCTCGCCAGCGCAGGGAAACGCCTCATCAGAAGACGCTCATCGGAGCTCAGGAAGTCCGCCCTCAGCTCCACCATGTCGATATAGGGCCGGTACTGCTCCAGAAGGGCAAGGTTCTCGCTCAGCGTGCTGCCCGTGAGCGTCATGCAAATCTTAGGTCGTTCCATCGTAGCTCCCGCAAAAAAAGGTGCGGGAAGTATAGCACATTGAGGGAAGTTTATAAAGTGTTTTTATAAAAAGGAACGAAAAAGCCGAACAAAAAAGGCCGGACCCGCCGCGCAGAAACTGCGGGGCAGGCCCGGCCCATCACATCAAAAGCTCAGGCTGAAAAGCTTACTTTGAGGCCTTCCAGGCGTTGTACTGCTTCTGGGCCTCGGCCAGGACATCCTGATATCCGGCCTCGTCGAGCTTCTTCTGGAACTCGGCGATCTTGGCCTTGACGTTCTTGCTTCCGAACGCGCCGAGCTCCAGGGACTTCCCGTACTCCTCGAAGAGGTTGAAGCATGAGGTATAGGCGGCATCGACGCTTGAATGGTCGAAGCGGAAGCCGGAGGCGACCGTTCCGGAGGCGTTGTTGTTGAAGTCATCGTACATCTGGACCTTGTTGGAAGGCTCGTTGACCTCAAGCGTGACGGCCTTGACGGAGGTTGACTCCCAGGGGCTGTGGTTGTAGGTGGCGGTTCCGCTCGTCCTGTCAACCAGGCCGTTGGTCAGGACGTAGTCCTTGCCCTCGATTCCGTAGGTGTAGAGGTTGGCGACTTTGTTGTCCGTGAAGAGGTATCCCAAGAAGTCCACGCAGTCCTTGGCGGTCTGCTCTGAGCAGCGCGCGGAGACGGCGAAGCAGGAGCCGAGCGTCGTCGTGGATCGGCCCCAGTTCTTGGTGATCTGGGCGAAGTCCTCGGGCTGGTTTCCGTCGCGTCCCTCGGACTCCTTGTTGTTCGGGATAGCGGTCCACCAGTTGAACAGCCAGTCCTGGGTAAGGCAGGTCTGAGTGTTTGCGATTCCGCCGATCTCGTCGTCAACGTTGACGTAACCCTTCTCGCCCCACTCGGCCATCATCGTGCAGTACTGCTCGAACTCCTTGGTCTGAATGGTGTTAATCATCTCGTTGGTCTTCTGATCAACGCCGATGAGGGACAGCAGGCCGTTGTCGATGCAGTCGAACCTGTCCAGGTAGAAGCGGTAGAACATGGCGGTTCCCGCGAAGACGAAGGGGTACTTGACCTTGCCGACAGCCTTGGCCATATAAGGCTCCAAGGCCTTGAGCTTGTCATAGGTGCTGTTCCCTGCGTTCTCGATCGCCTTCATGTCAACCCCGCCGATCTTGTCAGCGGCAGAGAGGAGGACCTTGATCATGTAGCCCTCGGCTCCTTCCTTGTAGACGGGGACGAACAGATCCTTTCCGTCATAGCGGGCAGCCTCCCAGTACCATGCGGGC
>CACYDQ010000210.1 GCA_902773215.1 uncultured Spirochaetaceae bacterium
GATGCTCACCAAGGCAAAGGCAGCGGGGAGCGGGATAATCTTCGCAAACCCCAACGCCCCGACCGGGCTTGCCCTGAGCCGGAAGGAAGTGGAGGCAATCCTGAAGTCCGCCCCGGCAGGGAAAGTCGTCGTCGTCGACGAGGCCTACTGCGACTTCGGCGGCGAGAGCTGCCTGCCCCTGCTCAAGGATCACAGGAACCTCGTCATCGTCAGGACATTCAGCAAGTCCCTCTCCTTCGCGGGGATGCGGCTGGGCTACATCGTCGCAAACCCGGAGCTGGTCCAGGCGGTCTTCTGCGTCAAGAACTCATTCAACCACTTCCCGGTCGATTTCCTCGCCAAGACTGCCGCCATCGCCTCATGCAGGGCCGCGCCCTACTATGCGGAGAACGCCCGTAAGGTCGTTTCGGAGCGGGAGTCGCTAACCTCCTTCCTGCGGGAAAGGGGTTACTTCGTGCTGGACAGCCTGACGAACTTCGTCTTCGCGCGGAAGGACGGCATGGGCGGCAGGGCGCTCTACGAGAAGGTGCGGGATGCGGGCATACTGATACGCCACTTCGCGACCCCGGGCATAGAGGACTTCGTGCGCATATCGATAGGGACGCACGATCAGATGGAAGAGCTCAGGAAGGCTCTGTAAGGACACGGACAGTCAGGAGGAATCAACATGAAGTTTCTGGTCATAAGCGATCTGCACGGCAACCTGGACGTGCTGGACAAGATGGAGGGCATCTTCAAGGAAGCGGACGCGGTCCTGTTCGCGGGCGACTTCGCCAAATTCGGCGAGAGCGCGACGGGGCTGCCCGCGCTGGAAAAGCTCTGCCGGATGCACGATTCGATATACGCGGTCATCGGCAACTGCGACGAGCCAGCCTTCCTTGACGAGCTGGACAAGAAAGACATCTCGGTGGAGAAGAGCCTGACGAGCCTGGACGGGCTTTCCGTCGCGGGGTCGGGAGGCGGCAGCAAGTTCACCGGGACGACTCCCTTCGAGCGGACGGACGAGGAGCTCGTGTCCGACTTCGGCATGGTGACGGCCCAGGGCGAGGGCGAGTGGGGCAACCTCATCGCGATAATGCATAACCCGCCCAAGGACACGAAGTGCGACAGCATCCCGGGCGGCGTGCACGTCGGAAGCCCCCTGCTGCGGAAGTTCATTGAGGACTATAAGCCGCTCGCCGTCATCACGGGGCACATCCACGAGAGCGCGGGCGTTGACAAGATAGGGAATACGACGGTCATCAACCCCGGCCCCCTCATGGAGGGCTGCTACGCCTGGCTCACCGTCGGCAAGTCCGGCGGCAGATGGGAAGTCAAGCAGGTGGACATGAAGAAGCTCGGGGAATAACAGGCACAAAAAAGCCCCGGTCCGTCATCGTGCGGGCCGGGGCTTTTTTTATGCGGTCAGCTCTAGCGCCTCCTGCCGAAGATGCGCAGGAGGGAAAGGAACATGTTGATGAAGTCCAGGTAGAGCTCCAGCGCGCCGAGGATGGAGACCTTGCGGAAAGCCTCGCTGCCGTCGGCGTTCTCGGAGAGGGCGAGCATCTTCTGGCTGTCGTAGGCGGTCAGCCCCGCGAACACGGCGACCGACACGAGGGAGATGAGGAAGTCCAGGCCGCTCGACCTGAACAGGAAGTTCAGCAGGGATGCGATGATGATTCCCCAGACGGCCATGCCCAGGTAACGCCCGTAGCCGGCCAGGTTGCTCCCGGTCCTGAGCCCGTAGAGGGCCATGCCGGCAAACATCGCCGCGCATGAGACAAACACGACGGCGAGGGACTGCCCGGAGTACAGGAAGAAGATATACGCGAGCGTCATGCCGTTCAGCACGGAGTAGGCGAGGAAACCGAAGACCGCCGTCGCAAGGCTTATCCTGCGGATGGAAGCGGAAAGCCACCAGACCAGGGCAAGTTCCCCGATGAACAGCGCGATGCTGTGCCAGCCCGTGTAGATGAACGTGAGCAGGGCGGGACTGCCCGCCGTGATGAACGCCGCCGCCGCGCTTATCAGCAGGGCGACCGTCATCCAGCCGTAGGTCCCCGCAAGGAACTTCCTCTGCTCACTCTCGCGGTCTGCCGCGTACCCGATATTTGCGTAATCGCTCATTCTTCGTGCCTCCTGTGCGTGCCCGGGCCCCTTCCCCGGGCGAATCATTTCCTTCCATACAATATAAGTAAAATTCTCTCCTTGTGCAAGAAAAAAACTTCCGCAGAATCCAGCGAATTGATCAGCCGCAGGAAAAAAATTGCCGCGTTACGGCAAAAACTTGCTGACTCACTAAAATTCCGTGCGTTGTACTCTAGTTTCAATTTTTAAGAGCCGTTATAATCTGCCCCATCATAAAGGATAGGAAAGAAAAAAGTGTTTCCGTACAGCTTTGCGGGCACGGGGAAAAGAGCGCGGCTTCTGTGCGCCCTGCTTCTCGGCCTCTGCATCAGGCATACAGCATCTCCCGAGCAGGCACGGCTCGTCATGAAATCCGGTTCTCCCGTCAGGAACCTGGTCTGGACGGAGGATGACGGTTCCTTTGCCGTCGGGGAAACAGGCTCCGTGAGCATCAGGGAGACCGCAAGCGGCAAGATCCGCACGTCCTTCCCCGTGGAAGGGGCCACGGCCGTGGACTTCGCGAGCGAATCCGGGAGCGACAAATCCCTGTTCGCAACCCTCTCAGGCAGCGGGGAGCTTTGTGTCTGGGAAGTAGATAAAGACGGGGCTTCCCCCGCCGGCATTTCGTTCATCGGGAGCTCCCTGAACGGCGATGAGGTCCCCGTCAGCCAGCTCCGCTTCACGGCCCTCGCTTTCAGCAGGAACAGCGACTACATGGCCTGCGGGATGCAGGACGGCGGCATCCGGCTTTTCTTCAAGCTGCGCTTTTCCAGGCAGTTCATCATGCGCGAGGCGGGCGGACAGACCGGCCGCATCACGGCCCTGTCATTCAGCCCCGACGGCCGCTTCCTGGCTTCCGCCTCCGAGGACGGCAGCATCCTGCTTTTCAACGTGACCGCCGCCAGGCCCGTGGCGAAGCTGCCTTTTTATGCCGTTCAGACGGGAAGCCCCGTCGACTTCGCCCCGGACGGGACCCTTGCGGCCGTCCTGGACTCAAAGAGCATCCTGCTGTACGGAACGGACGGGGAGCAGAAGGGCAGCCTCATCACGGACACGGACATAAAGGCCATACGGTTCCAGGGCGGCAGCGGCATGCTGGCCGTGCAGGCCGCGGACGGAAGCATTTCCTTCTATAATACAGCCACGGGAGAGCAATCCGCCTCCATCCCGCCGCTGCAGGCCTCGCAGCTCAGTTCCTTCGCGTTCAGCGGGGACGGGGAGGAGCTGCTGGAAGGCTACGATGACGGAAGCGTCTGGCAGCTTACGGTCGCAGATTATACAAGGCGGAACGAAGCTCCGGCCGCACCCAGGCCCGCGGTGGCGGCAAACCCGGCACCCGTACAAACGGCACCCGCCGTGGAATCCGAGGCCGGACAGCCCGCCCCAAAAGCCGAAGAGCCTGCCGCCAAGGCGGAGCCTGTCACGGAGGAGCCGGTTGCCGGGGAAGAGAATCAGGAGCCTGAGAAAAAGACCTTCCTTTCGAATTTCAACCCCGAAGGCAGGAATTCCATTTCCGTCCAGGCCGGGGGCAGGCTGCTGCAGGACCCCTACGACGCAGCGCTGGAGCTTGACATCTCGTTCAGGATGGGGACGCTGTTCCCGCCCTTCTATGTGGGGGCCGCCCTGAGCGGCCAGATCGGCAAATGCTTTGACGCGGAGGAATTCCCGAACCAGTACACCTGGAAGGGGGAGGAGCTTGCGCCGCCCATGACGGAGGCCATATCCCTCTACGCCCCGATCGGCGTGGAATTCGCCATACGGAATTCGGCGTTCCGCGTGTTCAGCGAGCTTCACGCGGGGGCACGGGAAGTGATGCTCTGGCAGACCTGCGACGAGGGGACGCTTCGCTCCGAGCCGCACTTCGTCCCCATGGGCGGCCTGTACATGGGCGCGCTCTTCCACGGCTTCATGCTGCGGGGAGGGGTGGACTTTGACCCGGTGCAACGATTCGTTCCCGGGCTGCTGATCGGCTACAGCCTGACGCTGCCAAGAGGAGGAAAGAACTGATGATGGCACGGCACGTTCTGGGCATCGTGCTCGCCGCGGCGGCATGCCTTGCGGCCAGTTTCCTGGCGGCAGGCTGCTCCGACGGCGGCTACGATCCCTTAATCGAAGAGTACAACGAGAATTTCACCGTCGTGAAAGACGAGGACGGTTCCAGTTATTCCGTGAACGACGCGGACTTTGACGCTTCCCGGATGCTGCGCGACCTGTATGAGGTCTCGCAGAAGAAGATGACCATCTTCTCCATCGTCGGCCCCAAGGACGGCGAGAGCTACGAGTGGAGCGTCAGCGAGACGGATACCGGCAGGGAGGTTGAGCTGAAGGGTGTGAACATGGGGGCACGGACCTTCTCGGCCTACCTGCCGGACACGCCGCTCAAGGAACAGACGATGTATACCATACGCCTTTCCGTGACCAACAGGGACGGCAGGGTCTTTACGGACTCCGGACGGCTTTGGATAGATAAAGAGTCATGAGCAGGCCCGGCTCCATTCGGGCAAAGCAGAAAGTATGATATTTTATAAAGGAGTTTTGGGATGAAAAAAGGAATCTTTTCTTCATGCCTGAAGGCGGCAGCAGCCCTGCTGCTTGCCTTCGCAGTGGCCTCGTGCGCGCAGTCCGCAGGAGGCGATGACGAGGGGACAGTGAGCGGCTCATCGTCGGGAAACAGCGCGGAAACCCGCAAGGTCAGCATCTCCGTCGCCGGCGACAACACGTCGAACGGCCCGGCGCTGCTCATCCTGCCCACGGTCGACAATGACGCCAGTAAGTATAGCTACAAGCTGACGGGAACGTCCGCCCGCGGAACGACGATCGACATGGACGTTGTGATTACCGGCTTCAACAAGCCTGTCGAGGTGGAGCTCGCCGCGACCTACTGGGAGCTGACGCTGACCGCGTATCTTGGCAGTGATGCCGCCCTGCGCGGGGTGAGGGCCGTGGACCTGACGAACGGAGCTCAGGACATTTCGTTCACCCTGACCCCGGGCAACATCGAGGGGGGCACCGGTTCCGTTGATGTCAGCGGAACCTTCGTCCTGAACCCCAATGCGAAGCGCTATGTGGTCGGCCTGTACAAGATGAACACCGTGACCGACGAGCTGGTAGGAACAGCGGAGGAACAGGTTCTTGACGGATTGTCCAACTCGTTCTCGCTGGTACAGGATGGATACGAGCCGGGAGAGTATGTCTTCAAGTTCTGCCTCTTCAACGATGAGACGGGCGGGGACATCATATCCGAGTACTCAGACCTGATAATCGTCAACTCCGGCATCGTCACCAAGGCTGTCATAGACATCCCGGACCTGAACAGGGTTCCTGCCGCCCCGGAGAACTTCAAGGCCGTCAGGCTGAATTCCTCCGTCACGGACGACACCGACGGCTTCTACGACGTGGAGTTCACGTGGGACGACAAGTCCTCGAACGAGAAGTACTTCGAGCTGGTCCTCACCGAGTATGACACGGACGGCGTTACGGAGAAGGGGCATCAGACTCTTCCGATTGCGGCGGACGACGACACGACCAAACCCTTCGCCACGTACGTAAGCGGCTCCCTGAATGCCTGCAACGAGAAATATACGGTGCGTCTTCCCACCGGACGCCTCTTTGACGCGACGCTCAAGGCCAAGACTTCCCGCGGCTCCCAGAGCTATGCGTCCGAGGCCGTGAAGAGGACTGACTCCTCCGGCGGCACGCTGGCAGATGCCTCGACCGGATTCGGTACGCCGGACGCCACGCACAGAATAAACACCGTGCGCAGGATCTACGACCTGAACGGCGGTACGCTCAAGCTTGCGGGCGAGACTGATGAGAAGACCGGAATCTATTACCAGTTTACGGTATACGAGGGCACCGACATCCCGCTCCTTACGATTGGCTCCGTGACATCGGGAGGAAACATCCTGTCGCTTCCGATTGCGGGCAGCACGGATACGATTGCCTTCGACGGCTGGATTGACACCACTGACGGAACGAAGGTTGCCGACGATTACGTTCCTGCCGCGTGCACGGACGGCTCCTACAAGGCCAAGTTCAAGAGCAACACCGTGTCCATCGCCGACATCACGGGCTATGAAGACCTGGCCGACGGCAAGGTCGCAGTGAACGGCACGGCTGTGACGAAGAACACCGCCGTTGAGGTCGAACAGAAGGAGGATCAGGATGTCGAGCTTGACTTCAAGGATCCTACCGGCGAATTCGTGGCCTACCTGTTCAAGATGGACGGCGCGCTCCTGTCCGACGGTTCAAGCCACATCTGCAAGTTCAGTTCGACTGCCTATGATGCCGGACTGTACAACATGCTGGTCATTGGGGTTGCGAGCGACGGAACGGCGTACAGCCTGCCCTTCGTCCTGAACCTCAAGCGCTAGGTTTTCTTCTGCTAACATCCCGCGGGGCAGTCCTGCCCTGCGGTTGCCGGGCCCCGGACGGGACCCGGCTTTTTTATGGGCATCCTCTGCCGTTTTCTCCCATTGAAAAAATCCGGGCATGGGGTTATAATAAAAGAATGGAACATAAGAGAGCAGGGGTCATTCTCCGAAAATTCTGCCTGGGGATGGAGGACACGAAGATTCTCCAGGACATCAAGCCGATGATTGCGGAATACAACCACAAGATGCTCGCTTTCTCTTCCATGCTGTTCTTCATCATCTTCGTCATCCTGACCGGCATAAGCTTCATCGGGGTGTCCCAGGTCTACGAGTTCCCAATCGTCTACATCCTGATGGCCGTCACGAGCCTGGGGATTCACCTGCTGACCCGCTTCGTGTTCAGGCCGGAGAGCTCCGGCAACGCCATCCTGCTGACCTTCTACGTGCTGGAGCTGGTCGGCTACGCATACGGCTTCTACACGGGAATCGCGCACGGCCCCTTCCCCGCCGTCACCTTCATCGTCATGCTGATTATCCTGCCCTCCCTGCCCTGCGACTGCCCCTGGAGGGGAAACCTCCTGCTCATGCTCATGGGAATCGTCTTCCTCGTCCTGAGCCGCAGGGTAAAGGCCCCGGCATTCTTCAACAACGACGTCGGCAACGTCATCTCCTACGTCCTGGTCTCCTTCTTCATGCACATGCACCAGCAGATGAGCCGCATGGATGACTTCACGAACCGGCTCATCATCAAGATACAGCGGGACACGGATGCCCTGACCGGGGCCATGACCAAGACGGCGTTCGAGATGAACACCATCCGCGTCCTGAGGAGCGAGGCCTGCGAGGGCTGCCTCCTCGTCATAGACATAGACAACTTCAAGAACATAAACGACAGCTTCGGGCACTCCATAGGCGATTTCTTCATCGCCAACACGGGGAAGTGCATCCTGGACTGCTGCCGTTCCTCGGACTTCGTCGGCAGGTTCGGCGGGGACGAGTTCGTCATCCTGATGCAGGGGCACCTGACGCGGGAGATAATCGGCGACAAAGTCAGGCAGATGACAAGGAAGCTGAAGGAATTCTTCCTCAACAACACCAAGTACCAGCATTACAGCATAAGCGTCGGCTGCGCCATTTTCCAGCAGGGGGAGCCGAGGCCGGACTACCAGAGCCTCTTCGACCAGGCCGACCACGCCCTCTACGTCGCCAAGAACTCCGGCAAGGACCAGTGCGTCATATACGGTGACTCCGATGGAATCTAAGGGCGGGGGAGTCCACCCGGTCAAGGCGAGCACCGCCTACAAGCGGGAGCACAAGGCCGACTACGGGCGGGAGAGGATACGGATTCTGTACGAGGACCGGGACATCATCGTCATAGAGAAGCCTTCGGGGATGCTCTCCGTGCCCTACCCCGGCAGCAAGGCCCGTACCGCCCTGGAGACAATCGAAAAAATACTGCGGGGCCGGGGAGCCTGGACCAAAAGCCACCGGCCCTTTGTCGTCCACCGCCTGGACCGCGACACGAGCGGAGTGATGGTCTTTGCCCTGAGTGAGGCCTCCCAGCGGAAGCTCATCGCCAGCTGGCACGACGGCAACACCCGCAAGGTCTACCGGGCGGTCGCGGAGAACCCTTCCGCACGGCAGGGGGGGAGACAGGACGAACAGACGCAGCTTCCCGACACGGGGACGATAGACCAGCCCCTCGCCGAGAACGCCTACCACGTCGCATACGTTCCGGATGACAGGGACGAGCGGAGGAGCAAGGCTGTCCGCGCCGTGACCCATTACAGAATCATCGCGCGGGGACCGACCCACACCCTCTTTGAGCTGACCCTGGATACCGGCAAGAAAAACCAGATACGCGCCCACCTCTCCTTCCTGGGCCGCCCCCTCGCGGGCGACGAGAACTACCGGGCACGGACCGACCCCTTCCACAGGCTTGCGCTCCACGCCCGCAGGCTTGAATTCCTGCACCCCATGACCGGGGAAAAGATGAGCTTTGAAGTTCCTGAGGACAAAAACTGGCTGGAATACGTGGAGAAAGGCGATGCC
>CACYDQ010000211.1 GCA_902773215.1 uncultured Spirochaetaceae bacterium
ATTTTTGTTTATGGGAATTAGAGAGTAAACGTGTATTGCGGGTGCAAGTCCCGCCCCTGCGGTATACAGTGTCATCTGTGGACGGACCCCCCCACAATCAGTCATCGGATAAATCCGAAGCCGGCATAGTTCGTAGTATTTCTGCTCTTGATGACATCATAATCATACCACGAATATGAAAAAAGGACAAGGCATGTTGCCGCCAAGCCGGTTATCGGCAGTGGTGGCTACGTTTCCGAAGTTGTCATTGTCAAAAGCGGAGTGTTGCATGCCATGCCCTCGTTTTTCAAAGTTCCTGATATATCTTCGTAGGGTGCAGAATAGACCAGCTCAACCGTTGCCGGAAGGAGTTTCTTTACTTCCGCTGCAAAAGCTAATCCTCGCTGGTGAAAACGTTTCCAGTCAAACACATGGAGCAGTTCCTCTGGCGTGAGTTCGTCAGTTTCACAGGGGGCAAGGCATTTCCACATATATTCATCGAGCCAGTCCTGTAAACCGGGAATATTCAGGTCAATTGTGGGATCGTCCTCGGACAGAGAAATGCTTTCTGCACCCCCGCAGCAGGTCCCGTCCTCCCACCAGAACAGGGAAAGCGAGTCTTCGGGCCTCATTGTGATTGTTGCCTTGGGGTGCTGTTTCGTTTGCACAATTTCTTCCGATGCCATGCGCCGTATGGCCGCAATGGTCTTCTCATATTCTTTTCTATCGAAATAATAGCTTTGAGGATTCTGGGGACTTCTGAAATCATAGACGGTCCACGAAACGACTTTTTCTGAAACAGGCCGTTCCTCTGCTACAAGGGAATTGCATTCCCAGCAGCCGCAGCCGCAATGGGCGAGGATTGTGAGCTTTTGCTGCCGTGCCCCGTCATCAAGAATATCATGGCTGTCGGCGGGATTGTACTCACCGGAATCAATTTTTCTCCCGTCAACAAGGAAAAAAAACGCAAGGTATTTTCCTAATCCATCTCCCTGTTCCAGATCAACACGTTCAGTTACGAAAGATAACGTATTCACAATAAGAATCCTCTAAAACTTTCCGATTATAGCATGCGATGTGCGACCTGTCATTCAAGTACAGGTTGAATGACAAATTCAGTTTTTCCTGCTATCATTTCCATAATCCCAGGGTCGTTTCGGACGTACAGTTCGGGGGCTGCCGTTATGGCTGATACATCGATCGTCCTGGGTACCTTTCTTATCTCGTATGAATCTCCACATCTCGTATGAACCTCCACAAAAGTTATTGCCGTGCATCTGTTGGGTGTCGGTTTGTGCAGGGCGTAAAAAAAACTCCTCCCTTCGTGCAGAAGGAAGGAGGACAAAGCGCATTGCTCGCTTGCACAGGATCAATTCCTTGTATGGCTGCTGTCTGCGCTTTTACAAAACAAAGTACGCCGCGGGAGGTATGCTCCTTTATCCCGCTAAAAAAAATGACGCATTTTCTTTTCTGCTGTACGTACTTTTACTATTCTTACGCTACCTTATCGAATTCCGCATAAGGCGCAAGAATTTTCAGCATGAACTCATACGGAGTCATCACCTTCAAGTTCCCGCTTACGACATCTGAAAAGATGTTCGCCGAAGCACCGCTCACGAGCTTGACCCCTTTCTCGTTCATCGTGACGGGAAGGTGGACGTCGCGGGCGGCAACGTTCCAGAACACGATTTCCGGCAGGTCATAGCCGGCTTCCGCGAACTTCCGCCTGTAGGACTCGAAGCTGCTGCAGCCGTCATCGCAGTAGTCAAATTCCATGTCGGAGATAATCAGCACGCGCTCAATCATCTCATCCTTCGGAACATTCCCGCTCTTTGCGACGTCAAGGATGAGCTGGTACACCTTGCCTATATCTGTATTCGAGCAGTCGCCATAGTGAGTGATGAAGTCCAGCTTCCTTTTCAGCGTGTCAGCCGTGTCGGGAATCTGAATCAGCTCCGGATGTTCGCTGAACGTGATGAAGCTGTTCCGGTATGCACCGGCAAGCTGCTCGCTGAAGAACAAAGCCAGGGACGTAGCCACGCTGATTGGAGATGGCTCTCCGCCACGGTACATTGACCCCGAGCCGTCCCGGACGACTATCGTCCGGCCTTTCACCGTGTCGCGCCTCAGAGATTTCCAGCTTGCCTCCAGCGCACACTCTTCCTCTTCGCCGAGATTATCATTTATCTCATAGCAATTGTTGACCAGATACGGATTGACAATCTGATACGGATACAGGGTCTTTACATTGAGCTTTACCGTCTCCTCCTCAGGATGTTCAGCCCCGTCCGCTGCTAAGGATGCCTGCTCTATAACCTTTTTCAGGAAGCCGGAATAGCGCTCCTTGTCATTCCTGATGAAGGCCTTCTTGTAGCGGAACATCGCCTGGCTCGGCTGCCTGGAGTAGTCAAAGCTGTAGTCCTTGCGGCGCAGGTAGTCTTCGATAATGTGAATTTCCTTCCTGAGTGCTGAGCACAGCCTGCGGTATTCTGCGGCGTTCATTCCAAGGGCACCCATGAGGGTTTTCGCCGCACGGGCAGTTTCCTTCGAGGATGCATTGATGGACGGGAGCCACTTTCCCAACAGGCTTACCCCTCCCGTCGCAGCGGCTTCCTGAGCGGCTTCTCCCGCTTTGTCAGCGTCCGCCGCATTCAGGATCATGCGGTCTTTTTCAAGCTGTGCCGTAATCACGGCAACGGCATCATCCTTTGCCCGTGTAGCGAGCAGGCACAGGAGGTCGTCCCAGCGTCCATATTTGGGGACAGCGTACAGGATTTTGCGCACGGTTTCCGGATAGAATTCTGCAAGATGGCAGAGCAGATGCCTGAACAGCTTCCGCTCGCCAAGCCCGCCCTGGATGTCCCTCATATAGAAGAGAATCTTCACGGCAAGAGCGGGCTCCTCACCATAGGCACGCACGAACAGCTTTTCCGCATCACCGGGATTGTTCCGCATGCCGCCGCAGAGGCTGAAAAAATCAAGACAGGCCGAACCTGACGTGCGGAACGCAGGATCGCCGTTCTCGGTATACGACTTGTTCAAGAGCTTTGAGATTTCATTCAACGCATTCATTGCTTCCTCCTGCAGAAAACAAGGCACATCGAGGGAGTTACCCTGCGAATCCCAACAGTCCTGCTGCCTGTGCCTTTAGAAAAACAAGGCGCATCGTTTGCCGTTGCTCTACCAATTGAGCTACAGTCCTTTCAGACGGACTGGCGGGAATCGAACCCGCGACACACGAGATTTGCTGTCCGCGCCTTTATTCTGATTCGAGTATATCATACGGCTGACAGTATGTCATGCAAGTAGTAATTGAATTTTTTGCGGATATGAAATGGGGCCGCCGTGTTCCTGTTGGTTCACGGCGGCCCCGGGGAAATCAGACGGAGCTTACGGATACCTTGTCGCTCACGGCCTCTACGATTGTCTTACGGTCCTTGTCCTTGCTCAGGTACGAGGTCCGCAGGACTATCCTGTAAGAATCAGCTGTGAGCGTTTCCGGCACAAAGAAGTTCAGCTCCGTGGGCTTGTTTCGGAACAGTGCCCCGTCGCCAACTTTTGTCCATTTGCTCTCATCCATTATCAGGTTCCCGTCTGAATCGACGGGGGCAAAGAAGATGCCTCCTTTTTCCCCGCCGATTTTCAGCCTGCCGCCCTGTATGCGGCATGGGTTCCCC
>CACYDQ010000212.1 GCA_902773215.1 uncultured Spirochaetaceae bacterium
TGCGTGAAGTCGTTGTACATGCAGGAATCCCAGCAGCGGACCTGGCGGATGCCGTTGCCCGTGTTGAAGTCGCGCACGTCAAAGCACATGCAGGTGGGGCAGACGTAGGTACAGGTTCCGCAGCCCAGGCAGGGCTCGGCGACCTTGTCCCAGACCTTGGAGTTGAACACCTTCATCATCTGCTCCGGCTTCACGCCGCCGAGCTTGGACAAATCCAAGTGGGCGAAGGGCAGCTTCTCCGTCTTGGCGGCGATGTCCTTCTTGGCGGCCTCCACGGCCTTGTCGTCGCCCTCGGCGAGCAGTTGCTTCACACCCTCGACGAACTTCTTTCCCTTGTCGGTATTGGCAGAGAAGAAGAACTTGCCGTCCGCGAGCCAGCAGCTCACGTCACCGGCGGGCTTGGCGAGGGAAGCATCGATTCCGTAGCTGGAACAGAAGCACTCCTTCGCAGGCTCAGCGCAGGCGAGCGTCACGACAGTGCCGTGCTCGCGCCTGTTGATGTAGTAGGAGTCCCTGGGCTCCATGTTCATGTACACGTTGTCGATTATCTCGAAGCCCTTCGCGTCACAGGCGCGGACACCGAAGATGACGAAGTCCTCAACGTCCTTCCTGGGGTCGGTCACGGTGATTTCCTTCCCGCTGACCTGATAGGAGACCATGTGCTCCGTCTTGGGGAAGAAGAAATCCTTGGCCGAGCGGACGGTCTTGAGCGCGGAGGAAAGCTTGCTGCCTTTCTCCCAACGCTTGAAGTCTGCCTTGCCGGACGTGTTGTCCACCGGCAGGTAGAGGGGCTGCTTGGAGCCGACGAGCTCAAACAGCGAGTCGATTTTATCAGCACTGATTGAAAGCATTATTCGGCCTCCCTTTCTTTGGAGCGCTCCCAGACAATCGTCGTCTCGGGATCACCCTCTGCGTTGAACGTGAGCATGGCGGGCTTTGTCTCCATGTCGCTTCCGGCCTGGTAGTCCCCGTAAATCTCGTTGATGTCCTTGATGAACTTGCGGTTCAAGAGGTACAGCGGGATGTGCTGGGGGCAGACGCGCGAGCATTCGCCGCAGTCCGTACAGCGTCCGGCGACGTGCCATGCGCGGATGATGTGGAAGAGGCTCTCCTCGAAGGATGTCTCCGCGACCTTCTGCGAGGTGTAGAGCTTGTTGTTGTCAAAGACGCAGCGCTCGCAGGTACACGCCGGGCAGATGTCGCGGCATGCGTTGCAGCGGAGGCAGCGGGAGAACTCGTTCTTCCAGAAAGCGTCCCTCTCGTCCGCCGTCATCGCCTCAAGCTTCTCGACTTCCTCCATCCTCTTGGACTGGACGGGGGCGGGCTCCGCCTCCACGCCGATAAGCTCGTCGCATGAGACGGGCTTCTTGTTCTTGCAGGTCTCGCAGACCTCGCCGCCGTCGAGCGTGTCCTGGCAGGGAACGCCTATGGCGTACACATCGGAGCGGGTTATCCTGTTCTCCTTCAAAAGCTGTGTGAAGGAGTAGGTGTCGTTCGGCTTCAGGAAGACCAGAACGACCTCCTGGGGAATCGGCTTGTCGGCGGCGTTCGGATCGCGCTGCTTTGCCATCGCGTTGTTCACGCGAGTCGTGCTCTTTGCGGTCTCAATCTGCCGTGTTATGCCCACCAGGTACTTGGACAGGTTGGCCTTGCAGAACTTGTTGAACACGAAGTCCTTGTCAAGCTCCTCCGCCGTGGTGAACACTGCGGGAGTGATGTCGTCATCGAAAAGGCCTTTCTTCCAGCCGACGACCTTCTGCACCTTGCCGGCCGCAAGAAGCTCCTTGGCACGGGCAATCAGTTTGTCTTGCATCTTACGTCCTCCAGCTTCTTGCATTCGCCAAGCTCAGTGATCTGTTTGACGAAATCGTTCATGATTCCCGCGAAGCGCACGCCTTCGGCTGCGGAACACCATTCCACGCGCGTGCGTCCCTTCTCGATGCCCAGATAGTCCAGCATGGAGAAGAGAAGCGTCATGCGGCGGCGGGCAAAATAGTTGCCCGTGGAGTAGTGGCAGTCACCCGGGTGGCAGCCACAGAGAATCACGCCGTCAGCCCCGCGCTGGAACGCACGCAGGATGAACAGAGGGTTCAGGCGGCATGAGCAGGGGATGCGGATAATCTTTACGTTTCCAGGATACTCCAGGCGGTTGTTTCCCGCCAGGTCAGCACCTGCATATGAGCACCAGTTGCAGCAGAAGGCCACAATCTTGGGTACCCAGTTGGGGTTGTTGTTCTCACTCATAAATCACTCCCCGGCATTACAGCACCGAGTCAACCTCCGCCAGAATTTGTTTGTTGGTGAATCCCTTGAGGTCCATCGCACCGGAAGGACATGCGACCGTACAGGCACCGCAGCCGTGGCACATCGCGGAGTTGACCTGCGAGACATGGCGCGTGATCGTCGTGCGGTTGGGACCGCGGAAGTCCTTGTCCACATAGGAGATGGCTCCGTAGGGACAGACGTTGATGCACTGGCCGCAGCCGTTACAGGCATTCTCGTCCGGCTGTGCCGTGCAGGGATCGTTCTTGAGCTTGTCCTTGACGAGCAGGCAGATTGCCTTTGCCGCCGCTCCTGAGGACTGGGCGACCGTCTCCGGGATGTCCTTGGGACCCTGGCAGCAGCCGGCCAAGAAGATACCGGCGGTCGGAGATTCGACCGGGCGGAGCTTTGCATGGGCCTCAAGGAAGAAGTCGTTGTTGTCCATGCTCGTCGTCAGCATCGTTGCGAGCGGGCGGGCAGTCTTGTCTGGCTCAATCGAGGCCGCGAGGACCACCATGTCCGCCTTGATGTGAAGCTGGCGGTTCAGGATAAGGTCGCTTCCCTGTACGTCAAGCTTTCCGTCGGACTGGGGCGTGACCTTGCCGACCTGACCCTTGATGTAGTGCACGCCATACTGCTCGACGGCGCGGCGGTAGAACTCGTCAAAGTTCTTTCCGGGCGTACGCACGTCGATGTAGAAGACGTAGCAGTCGGTGTCCGGGTAGTGGTCGCGGGTCAGAATCACATGCTTTGCCGTGTACATACAGCAGATCTTAGAGCAGTACTCGTGACCCTTTGTGCTGTCGGCGCTGCAGCGGCTTCCTACACACTGAA
>CACYDQ010000213.1 GCA_902773215.1 uncultured Spirochaetaceae bacterium
GGGGGGACGTGGTGTGCGGCATCTCGTCCAGCGGCAAGAGCCCGCACGTCTCCCAGTTCATCAAGACCCTCATCGAGGGCGCGCTGCCGCAGAACATCAGCGACATAAACGAGCACATGGAGGAAATCCGCCGTGCCGTCCGCCAGTCCATCAGCGACCCGGCCAAGAGGTCACGGACGCTCCAGGCGATTTTCATGAGGCTCATCGAGGACGACAACCAGACCTCGGACGCGGAGATAGACGGAATCATCGCAGATGCGGAACTCTAAGAAAAAGCCAATACGCTTCGTACTCACCTTCCTTACCGTCCTTGCGTTTTTTCTCTGCATCGGTTACGCGATTATGTGGAGGGTAGACAGCAGGAAGCGGGAGAGCGCGGGCTACATCGCCGACAACGCCATCGGCCGTATGCAGAACGTCTATTCCAACTACATGCTCTCCGCCAAGAACGTCGGCGGCTATGTCCAAAGCCATATGGACGACTACAGGGGCGTGTACTCCATCGCCGAGAACTACCTGAAGAACATCGACGGCATAGCGAGCCTGCAGATTGCCCCGGACGGAATTACCCGGATGTGCATCCCCGAAGGGAGCGGTGAGCTTGGCTACAATGCCTTCACGCAGGACGCACGGGAAGAAGACGTAATCAAGGCGCGGGACTCGGGCATCCCCGTGCTGAGTGGTCCCTATTCCATGAAGAAGGGGGGGAACTGTCTTATCCTGCGCGTCCCGATCCTGGTTAAGGCCAATTACGGGGGCGAGCGTTTCTGGGGCTTCTCCAGCGTCGTCATAGACCTCGGCCAGTTCTTCAAGGTTGCCGGAATACGTAAAATCAACGACCTGGGCTACTCCTACCAGATATGGATGCACGACAAGGCCGACGACCTGATCTTCGACGGCATCATCGGCGAGTTCGAGTCCCCGTCCTGCAAGATATTCAAGTACGGCGGCAAGGACTGGTACCTCTACATCGAGCCAAAGGACGGATGGATTCCAAAGAGGGAGACGTCGCTGCTCATAGTGGTGGGCTTCTTCCTGTCCCTCGTGCTGGCCATGCTGGACACCCTCGCCGCCGGCATCGTGCAGAAGAACGCCGCCCTCAAGAAGCAGACCGAGCGTCTCCGCCAGTCCGAGAAGAACGAGAGAGTCCTCCGCAACAGCTACGAGGCCGCGGTCGAGAGCGCGGAGCTCTTCCTCTGGGAGCTCAACCTGAGCGACGGAAGCGCGAGGCTGAGCGACAACCCCTTCACCAGGCACTTCAGCGAAGTCCATAAGATTCCGAAGGAAATTCCCAACCTGATGCAGTTTGCCCGCGAGCACTGCGCGGAGAAAGACAAGCAGGCCCTGGACGACGTGTTCTCCTGCATCCGCAGGGGGGCAAGGAACGTCAGTACGCAGATACGCTTCCGTTCGGACGGGGACTCCCAGATTCACATCGTCAAGGTGACATACCTCATCGTCTGCGACGACTACGGCAAGCCCGTCAAGGGATACGGGGCAGCACAGGACCTGACCGAGGACAGCGCCAAGCGGGACGGCTACAACCAGGAGCGGGCATTCTTCTCGTCCTACCAGGGGCAGGACATGGTGCTGCGGGTCAGGGTGGACCTGACGACCGACGAGATACTGGACTGCAAGCCCTACGTGCAGTCCATCATAGGGACGAGCTACAGCGATGCCACGGAGAGCGGCAAGGGGATGACATTCCTCATAGAGAACGGGAAGCCCGCCAAGGAGGTGCTGAACCGGGAGAAGATGCTCCAGAACTTCGCCATGGGCAACAGGCTCAGTACCTACGACTACAAGATAGGCAAAATCGGCTCCCAGATGTCCTGGGCGCAGGGCGTGTCCAAGCTGTTCGAGTCGCCCGACAACAACCACATAGAGATGTTCTTCTACGCCTACAACATCTCCAAGCAGAAGAACGAGCAGCTGCTCATCGGAAGCGTCATCAACTCCGTCTACGAGAAGATAGGCATCATCGACCTGCCCGACGGAACTTTCCGCAACTTCATCGTCAAGAAGGAGATAATCTCGGACAACGGCATGTCCTACGACGAGTACATGCGCGACACCGTCGCCCCCCGCTACATCCCCGAGCTGGACCAGGCGGGCTTCATCGAGGCGGTCAAGCTGGAGACCGTGAAGCGGGAGCTGGAGGGGCAGGATTTGTACACCTTCCGGACCCCCTACCTGGAGATGCGGGACGACGGCAAGGTGCGCAACACCTACAAGCTGCTCCGCTTCTTCTACATTGACGAGGCCCGTTCGGGCATCATCGTCTGCGTCTCCGACGTGACCCGGCAGAGCGAGCGGGAGATGGCGCAGAAGGAGGCGATGAAGGAAGCCCTGTCCAAGGCGGAGAGCGCGAACAAGGCCAAAAGCGAGTTCGTCTCCCGCATCAGCCACGACATCCGCACCCCGATCGGGGCCATCCAGAACCTGACCCAGTTCGCCAAGAATGACGTGGACAACAAGGACAAGCTGATGCACGACCTGGAGCAGATAGAGACGAGCAACAAGTTCCTGCTCTCGCTCATAAACGACGTGCTCGACATCTCCAAGGTGGACAAGGGGCAGATAAAGCTGACCCCGGAGCCCTACCCCTACGATGAATTCATCGCAAACCTGCGGAACATCATAGAGCCGATGTGCCTGAACAAGGGCCTGCACTGGCAGCTCAACGAGACGAAGGAAGGCTACGGCGGGGCTGCCGTCATAGACCGCATCCGCCTGAACCAGATAACGCTGAACATCCTGTCCAACGCGGTCAAGTACACGCCCGAATGCGGGGAGGTGACCTTCACATCCAAGAGCAGGAAGACCGATGACGGGGGCTTCATCCTCGCGTTCGAGGTTAAGGACACCGGAATCGGCATGAGCGAGGAATTCCAGCAGCACATGTTCGAGGAGTTCTCCCAGGAGTACGACAACTCCCAGCGTCCCAAGGGCATCACGGGCACCGGCCTGGGCCTCGCCATCGTCAAGCGCATGGTGGACCTGATGGGCGGAACCCTGACCGTCGAGAGCGCAATCGGAGTGGGAACGACGATCAACGTGGAGATTCCCTGCGAGTTCCAGACAGACGAGGAGATACAGGAAGCGGGCAAGAAGGACGCGGACTACGAGAAGCAGAACGAGAACGCGACGATACATCTTCCGGGCAAGGTCCTGCTCGCCGAGGACAACCCGATCAACGTGGACATAGCCATGACCATACTGGACATGTTCGGCTGCGAGGTGGATCATGCGGAGAACGGCAAGGAGGCGGTGGAGCTGTTCGCCTTCTCCAAGCCCAAGGAGTACTCGGTCATCCTGATGGACATACAGATGCCCTTCATGGACGGCTACGAGGCGACCAAGCGGATCCGCGCGCTCAAGAGGGACGACGCAAAGGTAATCCCGATTATCGCGATGACCGCAGATGCGTTCGAGGACGCGAGGCAGCGGGCGTACAATGCGGGCGTGGACGACTACCTGACCAAGCCGCTGAACCCCAAAGAGCTCAAGCGCCGCCTCCTCGACATAAGCTAAAGGCAGCCCATCGCCGAGAGGATAAGGCTCGCCGAGACCGTCGCGGCGGTCTCGGTCCTGAGCACCCGCTTCCCCATGCCCAGAAGGCGGAATCCCGCCCCGGAAAGCAGGTCCCGCTCCCTGTCAGTCCATCCCCGCTCGCTTCCTATCGCCGAGACCGCGAGCAGGTCATTCCGCTGCATATCATCCCGCATACCGGACAGGCAGGAGGTAAGGCTGCCCTCCGCCCGCACGTTATCCATCGCAAGCCTGACCTTCCGCTCATATCCTGATGTATCCGCCTCCAGCCGTGACAAGGCGGAGGCAAGGTCGGGACAGATAATCACGCGGGGGACGTGGGTTCCCGCCGCCTGCACCGTCCCCTCCAGAAGCATCTTGCGGCACTCCCCCTCGTCATAGAGGGCGGACTTGAGGTAGGACTTCTCCACCAGGTCTGTCCCGCACAGGTAGACCGCGCACACCCCCACGCCCGCCATGTCCCGCAGGAGCCGCTTGAGCTGGATGGGACGGGGAAAGCCTATCAGCATCGCGAGGGGATAAAGGGGCTTGCCGTCACCGTCGGGCAAGAAGGAGAAGGTCATGGTCCCGCCCTTGTAGCTCTTGCCGTTCGGGGCGGTCATCTCCCGGGCGTCAATCCGCTCGATGCGGGCCGTCCCGGACGCGCCGTCTATGACCCCGGCGGCAAAGCTGTCCCCCTCCTTCTTGTGCAGGACGGCCAGCAGGTGCTCCGCCCGCTCGTCGCGCAGGTCCAGGGGGACGTTCAGTTCTTCAGGGGCAAAAAGGCAGATATTCATGTCAGAATGCCTGGCGGCTCCAGTCCGCAATGTAATCGTCAAGGCTCTTATGCGCCTTCTCCTGCATGCCGGCCTCCGGGGCAGTGCCTTCCTCGGCCGGGGGAGCAGGTTCCGCCTGACAGTTCTCCACAAGGAAGGGAATGATTATCTTCTCCTTGAAAATCCCGAAGCGGGAAGGCAGGATTTCCGGCAGCACAAGCTGCTCCTCGGGCGGCATGTTTCCCAGGAGCTCATGGTAGAAAGCGGGGAAAAGGCTCGTATTGACGCTCTCTATAGAAGAGAATCCTCCCGCTATGCCGAATTCCTTGGTGTCCAGGGCCATATTCCGGGAACGCTCCAGCATCGCCTTCTGCGTGTCCTCGCGGAAAAACCATTCGATGAAGACCTCCGCCTTGTTGGGATTCCTCGCCCGCTTGTACAGACCCATACAGACCATGTCGTCCTCGACCGGTATCCCTGACCCGTTGGACACCCACCTGAACACGAGGTCGGAGTCGCCCTCCCCGTTTATCGCATAGAACTCGCGGCTGTTCATGTAGGTGAAGAGGCTCCGGCCTTCTGAAAGCCACTCGCTCTCCGGCTTGTAGAGGTAGCTGAACTTGAAGTCCTGCTCGGCGGCGGACGACGTGTGGTTGGAGAGGGTCCAGTTCTGCAGATAGTTCACGGCGGAGATGAGCGCGTCCCGGTCATAGGAGAATGTGCTGCCGCTCTCCATGAACGCCGCCCCCCTGGCCTTGGCCGCAAAGTAGAGGAAGTCCTCGTCCCAGGAGGGGGCGAACCCCATCTTCTGGTACACACCCTTGTCGTCCACGCTGGAGAACTTGGCATCCGCCTCCCATATCTTGTCGAGCGTGAGGATGTGGCTGTCCGTTATGTAACCGGCATTTTCCTCGCCGAACACGACGGCGGGCAGGTTGAAGCTGACGGGCAGAAGATACTGGGTACCGCCCGAGGAACCGTATGCGAGCATGTTGGTATAAAAAATCTGCTTGGGAAGCTTGTTCTGGCTGAAAAACTTCTCGACGGGCGAAAAATTTTTCTTGATGGCGGAAGTCTTGAGCCAGGGGCCGATGACCAGATCCGGGGGAACCTCATCGCGGGCGGGAGGAAGCGAGCGTGACACGCTGTCCTTATAGACGAGCACCGCCTTTATGTCGTGGGTCGCGTTGAACAGCTCCACGCAGGAGGCAAGCTCCGCCCGGTCGCTCCATATAATGACGGGATCCTCCCGCCCGCGCTGGCAGGAGCAAAACAGGAGGCAGAGGGCAAGAAGCCCCGCTGCCCCTGACAGGAATCTATTTTGAGAGCCGCTCGGCCTCCTCATAAATCGCGCTGTAAACGGTATCAATCTGGTCCTCTTCAAGGCTGCTGAATGCGACGCGCAGGGTATGAGCGTCAATCGCTATTGTACCGATTCCGCGCTCCTTTAGCAACGTCTGCCTGAGCGTCTCCGCATCAACCTTCTTGGTGTCAAATGCCATGAAGTAGCCGGAGTTGAAGGGCAGGGCCTCCAGCGCGGCGCTCTTGCGGCCGTCCACGAAGGCACGGACCTTCTTGTAGCGGGCCTCCAGCAGCTTGCGAAGAGCGGCCTTCTGATTCTCGAACTCGGGGTTCTGGAAGGCGCGGAGCAGGAGGGACTGCGGCACGGTGGACGAGCAGGAGACGGAGGAGCGGATGGCACCCATCAGCTTCTTGACGAGCGCGTCATACTGGGTCTCGGTCATGCCCTTTCCCGCAAACGTGATGAAGCCAGTGCGGAAGCCCCAGGCGAAGTCCTCCTTGGTCGGGCCGTCTATCTTGGCGGCGAGGACGTTCTCGCTCAGGTCGGCAAGGTAAGCGAAGAGGGACTGCTTCTCTATGTTCTCCTCGTAATCCAGGCCGAAGTACGCGTCGTCGCACCAGACCATGACCTTCACGCCCCGGTCGGCGAGGCTTTTCACGAAGGCGACGATCTCCTTTGCCTCATTGGCGGTCGGGCTGTAGCCGGAGGGGTTCTGGGGGAAGTTCAGGAGGACACGGACGGAACCCTTCTTGGCCTCCGCTTCCATCGCGTCCTTGAGCCCCTGTATGTTGAACTTGCCGTCCTTGAACATCCGGAACTGGACGAAGGGGGCGTTGCGGCGCGCGTTCGCGATGAGCACGTAGTTGTCCCAGGAGGGATCGCTCGCTATGAGGGATTTGCCCTCATCCAGGAAAAGGTCGGCCAGGTATGAGATGCCCGCCGTCAGTCCGGGCACAAGGGCGGGAAGGGAGAAGAGCTTGCCTTTGAGGGAGGGATTCTTCTTTATGATGCTCTCCTTCCACAGGGCGCGGAGGTCGGGATTACCGGCGGTCGGCGCGTAGGCGACCAGCTCCCGCGAGCTGAGGGCAGGGACGATTTCCTGCACGGAAGGCAGGGCGACGGGGGAGCCGTCAATGACCGTCATTCCTATCGTCCCGTTGGCGGTTTTGCCGAGCTTCTTGGCCTCGCCGCTCTGGGCGATGATTCCCTTGGGGAAGTACAGCCTCTGCCCCATGTCCGAGAGGAGGCTGCCCGCAGTCGTGCCCGAAAGGGCATCGTTCAACTCTTGTGCCAGTTCGTTAATCATAATAAGGATATTATCTTGGAAATTATGGGGGCTGTCAAGATTTTTTATTCATCTTTTGCAGGGTTTCCTGCATATTTATGCAGTTTTGCCGGAGCCTCCCCCGGCCTGCCCCGTGAAGTGTCCCGCAAAGCCCCGGCTCCTCGTGAAGGCAAGGTACGCCACTGCCATCAGGATGCCGCAGAGGCCCCAGCCGACGGGATAGGCGAAGAGCATGGGAATGTAGCTCGCCGTCAGCCGAGTGATGACGAAGAGGTAGAGCTGACGGAAGGCGACGAAGGAGGAGAGCATGACGATGGTCGGGGCCAACGCGTTCCCCAGACCGCGCAGGGCCCCGGCGAAGACCATCGTCAGGCAACGGAAGACGTAGAAGGGGGCGCCGACACGGAGGAAGCAGACCCCGTAGAAGAGGACCTCCTCGTCCCGGTTGAAGAGGGAGACCAGGAAGCGGGGACAGAATTCGAAGGCCAGTATCGTGACGATGCCGAACGAGAGCGCAAGGCCGAGCGACACGGCAGAGCCTTTCTTTATCCGGTCCAGCTTGAGCGCGCCGTAGTTCTGCCCGGCGAAAGTCGTCACGGCGAGCGAGATGCTCTGCAAGGACAGCATGGAGAACTGGTCTATCTTGCCGAAACATGCCCAGCCCGCCATGAAAGAGGAGCCGAAGCGGTTTATGTAGCTCATCACGAAGACGTTGGAGAAAGCGGTGATGGACATCTGGATGCCGCCGGGAAGCCCCTGCCTCAGCACGCGGGCGAGGCACTGCCCGTCTATCCTGAGCCTGGCCGGGACAAGGCGGTAGCACTCCTTCGTCCGCAGCATGACAAAGAGGACAAGGACCATCGCGACCGCCTGCGAGATGACCGTCGCGTATGCCGCCCCCTCTATGCCCATGCCGAACCCGAGCACGAGCACGAAGTCCAGCACGACGTTGACGAGGGACGAGGCGATGAGGAAGTAGAGGGGTCTCCTGGAGTCGCCCAGCGCCCGGAGGATTCCCGCCGCGACGTTATAGACCAGCTGGAAGAGCGAGCCCGCGAAGTAGATGCGGAGGTAGCTGTCCGCCATGCCGAACACATCGTCCGGGGTGGCCATCAGGCGGAGCATGACCGGTGAGGCGAAATGCCCGAAGGCGATGAGCGAGACGCCCGCGATGACGCTCCCCGCGAGCATCGTGTGGACGGTCCTGCCCACCCGGCCA
>CACYDQ010000214.1 GCA_902773215.1 uncultured Spirochaetaceae bacterium
AAGAACGCGCAGGAGTACGGCTACGCCAAGGAAAGCTTCTTCCAGACCCTGCTGACCCGCTGCCTGTACCCCCTCTTCGTGCTTATCCTGTTCATATTCGCGGCCGCATGGGGCTGGAACTACCGCATAGAGAATTCCAAGGCCCTGTTCAGGACGTCATGGCTGCTCGCCATAATCATCTTTGGCGTCATCATGTTCTTTGCCTCCGAGATGGCCTTCTACCTTTACGAGGTGCTGAACTACGTGATTGTCGGAGTGTTCAAGGCTGCGGCGTTCCCGATCGCGGCATTCACCTACGTGGCAATGTTCGTGCTTGCATCGCTCTACTTCATGTCACGGAAGAAATAGAAACCAGGCCGGACACAAAATGAACGCCGAAGATTTTGTCGCCGCGCTCGGCGCGGATTTCTTTGCCGGGGTGCCGGACTCACAGCTCAAGGCCCTCTGCGACTACCTGATAGGCAGGTACGGCACAGACGGAAAACATCACATCATCGCCGCCAACGAGGGGAACTGCGCCGCCATCGCCGCAGGCTACCACCTTGCGACCGGCAAGGTCCCGGTCGTCTACATGCAGAACTCGGGGGAAGGCAACGTCATCAATCCGCTCGCCTCCCTGCTCAACGAGAAAGTCTACGCGATACCGGAAATCCTCGTCATCGGCTGGCGGGGAGAGCCGGGAGTCAAGGACGAGCCCCAGCACGTTTACCAGGGCGAAGTGACGCTCCGCCTGCTTGAGGACATGGGGGTTCCCTACTTTGTCCTCGGAAAGGAGACGAGCCCTGAGCAGCTGGAAGAGAAGATGGCAGGCTTCCGCCCCCTCCTCTCGCAGGGGAAAGATGTCGCCATAGTAGTGCGGAAGGGAGCCCTCTCATACTCCGGGGAAACCGGATACAAGAACGACAACCCGATGAGGCGGGAAGACATAATCCGCCACATCATCACATACAGCGGGGACGACCCGATCGTCTCCACGACAGGCAAGGCGAGCCGGGAGCTGTTCGAGGCCCGGGAAGCCGCTGGGCAGGGGCACGGGAGAGACTTCCTGACCGTCGGCTCCATGGGGCACAGCTCCTCAATCGCGCTGGGAATAGCCCTGAGCAAGCCCGAAAGGAAGGTATGGTGCGTGGACGGGGACGGGGCCGCCCTGATGCACCTAGGTGCCCTGCCAGTCATAGCCAGCTGCGGGCCGCAGAACCTCGTCCACGTCGTGATAAACAACGGGGCGCACGAGAGCGTCGGCGGCCAGCCCACCGTCGCGTCCGCCCTGAGCCTGAAGGACATCGCCCTCGCATGCGGCTACCCCTCAGCCGTCTCCGTCTCAAGCTTCGACGAGCTGGACCGGGAGCTTGAAAAGGCTAAGGCCGGCAAGCAGCTGACCCTGATTGAGGCAAAGTGCGCCATAGGCGCTAGGGACGACCTGGGCCGCCCCACGACAACACCGCAGGAAAACAAGGCCGCCTTCATGGAGCACCTGGCCAGACTGTAGAGGAAGCTGCACATAGGGCGGTCAACCCGCTCACAGCTCCTTCCAAGCCAGGGTCTTCCAGCCGTTCGCCGACAGGTCTCCCATGCTGTAACGGTAGTGTGATTCGTTCTGGATGTACCACTGCCCTCCGTTCGCACGGATGACGATACCACCGATGTACTGACGCGAGGAACAGGCGTTCAAGCCTGCTATGCGCCTTTGCAGCTCCCCGGCCTTTTCTTTGGTCTCGGTGGAACTTGCAGTGTTCCCTCCCTTGGTGTCCAGTATGCAGATTCTGCCGTCGTCAAGCTCCACCAGCCAGTCAGGATAGAACAGGCGGTTGCGCCCCTCGGTGCTGTCAAAATACTTGAATGAAAGAAATTCCTTGCCACTATCACCGTTCTTGAACCAGCGCAGAACGTTTGGGGAAGCTTCCATATACTTGATGAATTCCGTCTCATTGTCACGCCCGTGATAGTCCTTTCTCAGGTAGAAGGGCTTTACGAAACTCTTTTCTGCCGGGCCGAATTCCGCATACTCATCGGTATAGGAGTAGTGCGTCTTTATCGTGAACGGAACGGATACCGAAGAGGCGTTCTCACGGCCTGTGACATAGGCATCCAGCACGCCTCTGTATTCCTTGAGGCTTTGTGTGATTGCTGCCATGATGACCTTGGCTTTATCACAGTCGTTCAAAAAGATTTTGTATGCCTCCAGGTAGTCCATATGCGGGAGGGCATAGTTCTTGAGCCAGAGTACGAGCGTCTGCCTGAACGGGCCGAACGAGCGGGCAATGTTCCCGACCTTCGCGTCATCTTCCGTCTGACCTGAGAGAATCTCATAGCACTTCTCGGTAAACGCAAGCACAACATTGCTGTGCGAAATCTCGTAATCAATTTCCTTTCCGTTGTCCTCATTCTCAAGCGTATTCTCACTCTCATAGCGTGCATCCACCACAAGCTTCTGCTTCATTGACCTGTCAAGGACAAGCCCCTTCGCCTCAAGCTTTTTGTTCAGGTCCCCGGGGGTATAGGTCATATTCCCGTCAATGCCGAAGAAGGTGTTCATCGAGGCGACAAAATGCTTCCTGAACTCGCTCACCTTGCCCAGGTCTCCGTAGTCCGCACGACTCAAAAAGTCGCTCTTGAGGCAGGAATCCAGTACGATTTCCGTCTCCTTCTCGCCAAGCGCGACATCCTCCGTCTTTTGCACGAGTTGAGAAAGCTTGGTTCGTATGTCATTTTCCAGTTCTGATTTCTGTTCCGAAGCAATGCCCTTGTTTTCCGAAAAAACTTTCACAAGACGCACGACGGCGGTATGCACCGTCTCTTTCAAGCTTTCTATTTTCTCAGTGACTTGTGCTGTCTTTGCCTTATGCTCTTCCGTTCCTGGCTGAACAGAAAAAGGAACGAAGTCAATCTTGTAAACAGCATTGTCGTATTCGTCCTTTAGCTTTGCGAGGACAGGGGCGGCGGCAGACTGTATCTCATCTTTTGTACTGGATGTGCCGGAATTCCCGATGCTGTCGAACAGCGAACCGAATATATCCGCCGCCGCGCTCCTGACAAAGGACTTCTTTGCCTCCGCGTCAAGCTGAGTGTGCAGAACCTTGGGGCGGTTTGCCGCAGTTTCATCCGGAACATGCACGCTGCTTCGAGGAAAGTTGGTATACAAGTAGCCGGTCCTCAGAAGTGTGTTGGCAAAATCCTTCTTGACCACAGGCATCCGCAGTATGCGCCCCAGCGTCTGCACCTCAAAACTCTCGCTCTTTATCTCCCGGTAACGGACAAGAATGTGGGCGCGGGGGCAGTCCCAGCCTGTCGCTGCCGCAAGCTTGAAAAGCAGGAAGTCGATGGAGCTGTCAGGAGCGGTTATGCTTTCCATCCGTTCCGATGTTTCCTGAAGCCGTGTCGCAATCCGGCTTTCGTCCACGCCCAGTTCATTCAATATTTGCAGAACGCGAATCCGCTTGCTTTCTATCTCGTTCGAGGCCTTGGTCTTGGAGTCATTGGGCAGCTGAATCATCACAAGAGGGTTTATGGAGTATCCCAGACGGCTCCACTCCTCGCGGATTTCCTCCTGCTTCTTTTTGGCAAGCGATAGGAGAAGTTTCTCTATGTCTTCATCCTTGACAGTATAACCGAGTATATCCTCCTCGGTCTGAGTGATGACGGCTTCCTTTATGAGGCCTTCCGCTATCACGTCAGCACGGTCCACTTCCACCATCGCGGCCTTCCTGCGGTGCACGTCCCCGTAGAACTTGTCCTCCTCCGCCCCGGACTTGAACGGTGTCGCGGAAATCTTGATGATAAGGCAGGGGGCTATTTCTTTTATCACGGATTCCTGCGCGAGCTTGGAATCGTAGGCGTGGCTCTCGTCGATTATCAGGGCTATCCTGCGTCCTGCCTTGCGGGTGTTCTCCACCATGTCATCGAAGTACCAGCCGCTCTCCTTAAGCTTGCGCTCGTCATCGGGACGGCGGAGCGTGCGCTTGTCAAACTTTTCCCGGCTGATGTTGTACTTCTGCCAGTTGGAAAAAAGTATGTCGTTCCTGAGCAACATCTCGTTCTGGTCAATGTCGTCCGCTGTCAAAAGACGGGATGCGACATTCGGAGAGAAGTACTCTCTGAACTTATCCCGGCTCTGCAAGGCGAGCGTCTCCGAGCAGGTCATCCAGATGAAGGCTATGTCCTCCCCGCCGTCAGACTGGAATACAAGCCGGTTCAAAAAGCTTTCCGTTATGAATGTCTTGCCGCTTCCGGTCGGTGCCTTGAGGATTATGACGGGGGTATCTGGATGACCTGTTCCCTGGGGCTTGCACAGGCTCTTGAATGATGAAAGAAGCTCCTCTATTGCCTTTTCCTGGAATTGCAGCGCGTTCATCACAGGCCTCCGTTCAGTGTTTTGTAGATTTCAAGGATTGGCCGGGGTATCGCCTTTATCTCGATGCCTGACAGGTCCTCAAACTCGTTCCCGTACATCTCCGCGCTGCCTTCCGTATACACGTACACGGCTGTCTTTTTGCCGAACTTGCCGACCTCCGTGACGAACTCCGGGAACTGTTCAGGATCCTCATCAAAGTAGATTGCGGTAAGGCGTGAGGATTCGGCATCCGTGTAAAGCGAGTAGAAGGATGTGGTCTTGAGTTCTTCCAGCGTGTCCTCGGAAAGCGAGATGAGGCAGCCGGCTTTGCGTGCAAGAAGAATCCTGTCCTCGTCGCTCGCAAGGCGGGCAGAATGTTTGCCTACAAAGTCCGTGCGGTAGTATTTGAGAGAGTTCCCCAGTCCTGCGACTGCCTCTCCCTTGGAGTTCGTGTAGCCCTGCATGACGCGACGGTTCCGCTCGTACGTGATGGTCTGGCAGATGTTTGCCTCCGTCTCTTTCTGCTGTACGAGGATGCACTGCCTCTTGCCGCCGTCCTCCGCGTTGAGCTTCATCACTGCGTGGAGTGTCGTGCCGGAGCCCGCGAAGAAGTCAAGGACGGTGGAGGATTTTGGAGCAGAAAGACATATACAGCGTTTTATAAGTTCAATAGGTTTTGGAAAATCAAATTCAGATGCAAAACCAAGTTGTCTCATTTCAACAGTACCTGTTTCTGTTAAAAAAGAGTTTTCATCCCAAATCGATTTTGGTTTATATGTCGTTTTACGATATTTCTCAAAAATACCATAAGAACCAGTTGTTTTTATCTTTGCAACCAGATTACATGATAGAGTATCTTCCTTTATATTTTCAGAACTCTTTGGAGAACCCCATCGCCAACAACTTTCTTTTCCTTCTGAATTATACGGCAAAACTTCAACTGAATAATCACCTGATGAAGTCAATGAAACAGGAGAAAAACCATCTTTGTCCACAATTTTGGGATTTACATAAATTGGGTAAAAAAGAAACGGTCGATTGTGTTTTCCAAATTTGGGATTACGATTTCGCAATTCACGAATATTGAATGCTCCGATATTATCTGTTAAATTCAAATCCGAGAGTTCAGCTTCCTTTTCCAATTCAAACAATTCGGAATTATTTGACCTTGAATAGCATAATAAGTATTCGTGCGTCTTAGCAATCTGATTATATGTTTGCCCTCTGCTATTTGCGCGAATAATGATCGAGGTAATAAAATTCCCTTCCCCGAACACTTCATCGCACAGGAGCTTGAGGTTTGCCTGCTCATTGTCGTCAATGCTGATGAAGATAACACCCCTGTCGCTCAGAAGCTTCTTTGCCAACTTGAGTCGTTTGCTCATGAACGAAAGCCAAGTGCTGTGGCGGAGGGGATGCTCGCGGGGAATCGTCGTGCCGTCAGGGAACTGCTCCAGAAAGCGCGCGTCCCTGTACACAAAGCCGTCGCTCCCCGTGTTGTAGGGCGGGTCGATGTAGATGACGTCTATCTTGCCCGCGTGGGTATAGTTGAGGCAGGTGAGCGCGTGGTAGTTGTCGCCTTCAATCAGGATGTGGGTGGGTTTGCCGTCATCGCTCTTTATCGCCTTGTCCTTCAACTCCTCAAGGACTGGAATCTTGTCGCGGCTGTCCGCGTCAAAGGCTTCCGGCACGTCTATCCAGCAGAGGCCGTAGCGTTCGCCCTTCATCCGCTTCGTCTGTTTTGCCTTGAGCGCGGCTATCTCCTTCTGAAGTTCCTCAATCTTGAGCTTGTACTGCTCCTCGGTCTCGACTGTCATCACTTGTCCTATATATACGTAATCCCTTAAATCTAGGTATATATAAGTAATCGGCTTAAAAATAGTATCTTTAAGCATAAAACCGTTGTCACACCTATTTTTAAGTACTCTGTTCACATGGGCTTCAAGGAAAACTTAAAGGATGAACTTAGGTTCCAAGATGTGACTGTCAAGGAATTAGCTTATAAAACAGAGATAAACAAGCGTACAATAGATAACTACTTGCGCGAAAACGAGAGCCAGCCGACTGTCGAGAACGCCGTCAAGATAGCCCAGGCCCTTGGTGTGACGGTGGAATACCTTGTCAACGGGCAGAACTCCGCCCCCGCCGCGAAGGATGCATCACAGGGCCAGCCCCCCTCCATGGACTTGAGGATTTGCAAAAAGTATTATGCCCTGCTCCAGAAACTGAACTCCCTGCCCGACGGAATCCGAGAGCCCCTCTGCAAGATGATAGAGGAGCTTCAGTAGGGAGAACCGTCAGGCGGTCGGCGTAAGATATGCCATCCCCCATTGGTGAGTTCAGAGCAAGCGCATTGCTTTGAACTCACCAATGGGAGACAAAGAAGGGAACCTAATCAAATGTCACGGATGAAGCCCGGAACGAGATGACCTGCACTCCTTCAGAATCGCTTTCAACTACCAGCTCAATTCTCCCGTCATCTTTCAGTTTGAAGTCCAGTATTGAATCGCTGTCAATCTCATAATCCTCACTGTTCAAATCTGCGACATCATCAAACTTCAAGTTTACGATTTTGTTTTCTGCATCGCCCTCCTTGAAATCCTTCTGAGCCCAACAGCAGAAATCTATCACCAAGGATAAAGTTCTCATCTTTTCATCATAAAAAAGATTTTCCAGACAACTGTCATGGAAATTATTGTCCTTAATCAAATCAACTACTTTCATATACATACCCCTGCTTTATGGTATTATGTGGGAAGCCTTGGAGCCTTTGGCACACGGATTCCCATCCTTATCAAGATACTTATCAAGCTTGCCAGTTGAATTCGGGTTTTCAACATGGTAGTGATCCTTTCCCCTGAATCCATTTTCTCCTGCTTCCCCCTTGTCGAAGCGGATATCCAATCCAGACTTTGGGTCATGGAAAGTCTGAGACGATGAATTCTCTTTCATCTTTACAAGTGTCGTATCCTTCCATCCTTTTTTCAAAAGCTCGGAAGGATTTCTTGGAAGATTGGAAATAACCACTTTCGCAACATCCTTTATCGAAGATGGAGCATCATTAGTTCTACGGCCACCTGTTGTACTTGGAAACAACCCGGAATAATCCTTGCTCATGCAGCCCCCCCCTTTGAAGAGGAAGATTTCCTGTTCCTAGAGCTTGGATACTGAACTATCTCAATTCCCTGCGTCCACAAGGAATCAAAGCAAGGATAGCTTGCAGAACCATATACAATTATAATCTTGGGACGTAAAGTTTCAATCATTAACAGCAGTTTCTGTTCAAATTCACTGCGGTTTTTCAAGAATTTAAGCCTGCTTGCGACAGTCCCGATTGCCACAATGCTGTCTTTAGGAATTCCCAAGAAACAAAAATCAAGCGATTCTGCATCCCATCTTACATTGTTGATGACATTAATTCCCTTTGTACTACACCAAAAGCCGAATGCCCTCATACGATATGTGTTCCAGCCCTTGAGGTACTCAGGGAAGTCTCTGTTGGTGCTGAAGTCAGGGGTGATTATTCCAGCAAAGTGGCGGATAATCCGCAGGGCCTTATAAGGATTGAACCAGATGCCGTTTATGCCATCAAAACGCTCGTCGTCAATATAAAAGCAGATATATGCAGGATGGCGAAACCTTCTATTTCTGGCAATCATCTTGTTGTAGATTGTCACGGCTTCTTTCCATGTGATTATGGAATCAGGCTTTTCAACTCTGTTCGTCCTGCAAACAGGAATATCGTGTATATCCCAGACAGCGCAGCCTTTTACCATGAATGAATTCCACCAGATATCCTTCAGATTCTTACGAATTCCATGGGTTTTGGTTCTTTTCATATTATCCTCCTCGAATAACATACAGTTGAGAGACTTGCCATCGGTTGACAGTAAAAACTATCACAGGCAATATTTCTGTTCAGTTTGAGTCGATTCTTGGCGATAATACCTGTAGATGAAGGGTCCAATCTTTATCTACAGGCTTTATCGCCTTATCCCGATGGGTGCGGTAACATCTATCGGGATTTTTGTTTTAGATTCTTAATCGCAGTATAAAATAAAACTGAACAAGGAAAAATATACATGACATTTTATCAGTATACCCCTGTATCTGAAATTGTGTTCCGTTCAAGCCGATTAAAAGTGAACTTCATCTCCATCTGTAAAAAATGATACTTATCTATAAATAAAAAGTCAAGCATACCCCAGTATAGGTGACAAGGCGAATCGATGTAAATGATGTTTACCTTGTCACCGGGCAGAACTCCGACACCGCCGCGAAGGATGCTGCCCAAGGCCAGCCCCCCGCCATAAACTTGAGGCTCTGCAAGAAGTATTATGCCCTGTTCCAGAAACTGGACTCCCTGCCCGACGGAATCCGCGAGCCCCGCTGCAAGATGATAGGGGAGCTTCAGTAGGAGACTGAGTCGTTCCTTCTATTTCCCTCCGCTCAAACTCCACAAAGACGCTGACAAAATCCTGGAACTGTGGTATAATGGCTTACGGAGGTAGAAAAATGCTGGCTGTAAAAGCTTATTATGACGGTCAAAACTACATAACAGACGACTCCGTGACGGTGAAGCCGAATCAGCGGGTAATCATAACGTTTCTCGACGAGTTTGATCCGCCGAAGCGAAACCTGAAGAAATATGTCGGAAAGATAAGCAAGTCAGATTCAGATTTGGTTGCCAAGGCCGTGGAAGACGGTCGTAAGGTGGATTTGAATGACTGGTAAGCTTGTCGACACAAACGTGATTATCCGCTACATAAAGGATGAAGGCAACCTCGATGAAGTTTTTGACGAAGAGAATCTGTATTTTTCTTCAATTACGCTCGGAGAACTTCTTTTTGGAGCAGAATGTTCCCAACTAAAAGATGAAAATGCCTCTATATATTTTAACTTCTGCAAAGAACTAGAAGAAATAAAACCGGATTCCGTCGTGGCTCCTTTTTATGCAAAAATCAAAGCCCAATTGAAAACCGACGGTCATCCGATTCCAGAGAATGATATGTGGATTGCTGCCTGCGCAATGGCTTATGGTTTGACTGTCGTGACAGCTGACAAACACT
>CACYDQ010000215.1 GCA_902773215.1 uncultured Spirochaetaceae bacterium
ATTCAGATAACTCTGATCATCATACGGCCTGTTGTAACAACAGTTGTCAAGGTAAATCCTCATAACCCCCAGTATAGCACATCCGGGAGGATTGCGCCAGACCGTCTGCCCCGGGCGGCGGACAAGGACTGCTGCCGGCAAAAAAAGCCCCCGCCCGGTAACGTCCGGACAGGGGCAGACAGCCTTGTGCCTAGGCTTTTTCCAGGAGGAGCATCAGGCTGCCCCCGTAGCCAGGCTGGTTCGTCAGGCGGAGGCCGCAGTACATCAGCTCGCCGCCCGAAACCTTCGTCCCCTCGGGAAACGGAGGAATTCTTCCCGGGGGGCAGTGTATCGCATACGCCGCGTCCTCTTCCAGCCCCTGGGGCTTTACGAGGAGGTACTCGGCGTTCGCTTCCGCATAAGACCATGCGACGGTGATGACAGAACGACCCTTGTCCGGGGACACGTACTGCCACGCGCCGTACGACGAGGATTCCGTCCTTCCGGCGGAAAGCGGGGTCTCCAGGCGGTAGAGGCTTCCGAACTGGACGACGTCGCGTATCTGCTTGTACAAGCCTACCTGCGACTTTATCTCCGCAATCTCTTCGGAAGAAAGCTTATTCAAATCCAGCTCGTAGCCGAATGTCCCGGCCATGGCGACATCCCCGCGCATGGAGAGCGTCGTCATCCGCCCAATCTGGTGGTTTGGCGAGGCGGACACGTGGCACGACATTGCCGACGGGGGGTATACGACGCTCGTCCCCAGCTGAATGGAGATGCGGGAGAGCGCGTCGGTGTTGTCGCTCGTCCAGGTCTGCGGCATGTAATGGAGCATCCCCGGGTCAAACCTGCCACCGCCGCCGGAGCAGGACTCAAAGAGGACATGGGGGAACTTCGTGACGAGCCTCTCCAAGAGCTCATACAGGCCCAGGTAGAAGCGGTGCGACACCTCCATCTGCCGGTCGGCGGGAAGGGCCGCGGACGCGACGTCGGAGGGGCAGCGGTTGAAGTCCCACTTGATGTAGTCAAGCCCGCTTTCCGATATTATGGAAGAAATCGTCTGCTCAAGGTAGTCCCTGACATCCTTCCGGCTCATGTCCAGCACCAGCTGGTGGCGGCCCAGCGCGGGCTTCCTGTCACCCACGTGCAGGCACCAGTCGGGGTGCGCGCGGTACAGCCCGCTGTCAGGGGAAATCATCTCGGGCTCAAACCAGAGGCCGAACTTCATGCCCCGCGAGTGTATGCCGTCCGCGATATGCTTGAGCCCTTCCGGGAGCTTCTCCTTGTTGACAAACCAGTCGCCGAGCGAGCTTTTGTCGTCGTCCCGCTTGCCGAACCAGCCGTCATCCAGCACGAAGAGCTCCATGCCGCAGGAAGCCGCCGTGTCCGCGAGGGCAAAGAGCTTTTCGGCAGTGAAGTCAAAGTAGGTCGCCTCCCAGTTGTTGATGACGATCGGCCGCGCCTTGTCCCGCCACTCGCCCCGGCACAAGTGCCTGCGGTAGAGCTCGTGGTAAGTCCGGCTCATAGCTCCGAGCCCTTGCTCGCTCCTGACAAGGACGGCTTCCGGCGTGCAGAACTCCCCGCCGGGCTCGAGCTTCCAGCTGAAGTTATAGGGATTGATTCCTATCTGCGCCCGGCAAGTTCCGAACTGGTCCACCTCCGCCCTCGCGATGAAGTTGCCGGAATAGACCAAGCTGAAGCCGAACACCTCGCCGCCCGTCTCCGTCGCCCCCTCCCCCATCAGGGCCATGAAGGGGTTCTGCTGGTGGCTGCTCATGCCCCTCCGGCTTTCAACCGACTGCATGCCGGGGCAGAGGGTGCGGGTTATCATCCGCCGCTCGCGGGTGTGCGCCCCGGACAGCTGGAGCATCTTGAAGCGGTAGTGCGGGAAGTCCATGCTCGCGCTCATGAGAGAGCGGAGCGACACGTCCTCCGTCTCCGATGCGTTGCGGATGCGGGCATGGCGGCAGATTGCGTCGTACTGCTCCCAGACGGTATAGCTCAGCGTCAGCCTGAGCGGGCCCGACGGGTCGGCAAGATGTATCTCCAGCGTGGCCGCCTCGTCCTCGTCCGCGTAGGTCGCGGGAAGGCCGGGAATCTTTTTCTTGCCCCTGAATATATCATGGGAGACGTACAGGAATTCCGTTCCGTTTGCCCCCGTGGAATCGACGGCCTCAATCGCGGGGGCACGGAAATCCCCCCTCCCCGTAACGGGGAATTCCTGCTGGCACACATCCGGAGAAAAATATATCTTTCCCTCAAAGTCCTCCGGCACAGGAGAAAAACTGGGCCTCTCGGATGACGGCGTGACGCAGGCATCGCTCCAGCCGGGCAGGCAGTGGAACCAGCCCCCGTGAAGGACGCGCTTTCCGTAGAGGCGGATGACGTAGGTGGACGAAGGAGTCTCAAGCAAAAACACATTTTTCTTGGAATCAAAACGAACTGACATGCTGCTTTCCTTTTTTGCGTATGGGTGGCTTTTTAAAAACGGGGGCCGCCAGCGATCTCTCAAAGGCAGCCCCCGTAAAGGAGGCTTTTATTAGCGTACCGGCTTAGTTGAACAGGGCCTTGACTTCGGCGTTGGCATCCTTGAGGGCGGGCTCGACGGCCTTCTCGCCAAGGAAAATCTGGTCGAAGACCCTCGTCATAATCTGGCCGATCTCGACGGAGTGGTCGACGATCGGGTACAGGAAGGTCCCGTTGGGAGCGACGGCCTCGTCGGTGAAGGCGGAGACATCGTAGCCCTTGGTCTTGTAGGTGGCGAGCGCCTTGTCAACGCCGGACTGAATGGCAGGGAAGACGACTCCGTAGCTTCCGATGATTTCCTGCGCGTCGCGGGAAGCGAGGAACTTGACCCACTCCCAGGCCTCGTCCTTGTGCTTGCTGCCCGTCCAGATGGAATCTCCCAGTCCGTTGATCATGCTCTTGCGTCCCGCAGAGCCTTCCGGCAGGCGGGCAAATCCGACCTCGAAGACACCGTTGGTCTTGTAGGAGCCGATCATCCATGAGCCGTCAAAGACGAGGGCGGCCTTCTGGGAATTGAACACGGCGGCGGTTCCGTTGGAAGTCTCCGTGTAGGGGGTCAGGTATCCGTCGTCCTGCATCTTCTTCATCCACTTGATTGTCTTGATGAAGCGCGGGTCATCGTAGTGGTAGTTCCAGTCATACAGGCCGTCGGTATACATCCAGCCGGTGGCGCATGCGAGGCCGGAGTACTGGGCCTGCCCGCGGTCGTCGCTGTGGGCAAGGACGAGGCCGTACTGGACGACGTTGTTCTTGTCGAACTTGGGGTCAAGGCCGTTGCGTCCGGCGGAGTCAACAGAGAGCTTGCGGATCATCTGCTCGAAGGAGCCGCCGTCATCATAGTTCCAGTTGAGGTTGTTCAGCTCGTCATGGCTGATTCCCGCCTTGTCGGTCACGTCCTTGTTGTAGACGATGCAGATGGTGTCCCAGTCCTTGGGGAGGCCGTAGGTTTTGCCGTCCTTGGTCTGCCAGAGCTTCTCCAGGCTGTTCATGTAAATCGAAAGGTCCAGGTTGTCCTTCTTGATGTAGGGGGTCAGGTCAACGAGCTGGTTCTTGTTGGCGAAGTCCAGGTACTTGGCCAGGTGATCGGTGAAGACATCGGACGCGGAGCCGCCGATCATCTCGGTCTGGAGGCCCGTCCAGTAGTCGTCCCATCCGAGCTGGGAAATCTCAATCTTGATGTTGGGGTTCCGCCGGGTAAACTCGTCGGCGGCAGCCTGATAGGCGGGGAGCTGGTTGGAATCCCACAGCTCGTACTTAATCGTCACGGTCTTTCCGTTGCCGGATGAGCCGGAACCGGAAGATGACGAAGCCCCTCCCCCGCTCTTGGAGCAGGAAATTCCCGTGACGGCGACCATGGCCGCAAGCGCGGCACCCGCAAAAGCAAATGACTTTTTCATGTTACACTCCTCTTGAAGCATGAATATGTACGAATATATCTAACATCATCCGAAGCAAACGCTTATCAACGGAATCCGCTGAACTGAATTGAATTGACAATCTTTTTCCCGAGGAACGCATAGATGACGAACGCGGGGATGATTGCCAGGACGGTACCCGCCATCATTCCGCTCCAGTCAGGCTGCCCCTGAGGGGTCTGCGAGCGGAACACGCCGAGCGCGACGGTGAGGGTCCTCAGCTCCTCCTTCCTTCCGACGATGAGCGGCCACATGTAGTCGTTCCAGGTATTTATCGCTATCGTCACGGCGAGGGTCGTCACTGCGGTCTGCATGAGCGGCATGATTATCATGAAGAAAGTACGGTACTGGCCCGCCCCGTCTATGTAGGCGGCCTCCTCTATCTCCTTGTTTATGCCCATGAAGAACTGCCGCATGAAGAATACCGAGTAGGGGGTCATGAACAGGGCAGGAAGGACGATGCCGGCATAGGTATTCAGCAGGTTGAGCTTCCTGATGAACACGAAGTTCGGAATCATCATGACGACACCGGGAACCATCATCGTCGCGAGGATGAGGGCGAAAATCTTGTCCCTGCCGGGGAAGCGGACGCGGGAGAAGCCGTAGCCCGCCATGGAGCAGAAGAAGACCTGGCAGACGGTGGTGATGAGCGCGATGACGAGGGAATTGCGCAGGTTCACCAGGAAGTTGACGCTCTGCCCGGAACCGCCCAAGGCGAGGGACTCCTCCGCGCTGACGAATCCCAGGACGCGGACGTAGTTCATGCCGGTAAGCCGGGAGGGTATGAGCCTTGCCGCGTCGCTGTATATGAGCGATGCGGGCGTGAATGAAGTCCTGATGACCCAGTAGAAGGGGAACAGGGTCACGAAGAGCAGCAGGGCGATGACAATCCACACAAGGACCCGGACAAAGGTGATGTCTTTTTTCTTAAGCGCAGTGGTATTCATACAACACAATCTCCTTAGCTGTCGGACTCGTTCGCACGCATGAACTTCATCTGCACGAAGCTGACGAAGGCCAGTATCACGAAGAGCACGATCGAGGCGGCGGACGCGTAGCCCATCTTGTAAGACTCGAAGCCGTTCTTGTATATGAAGAGGTAAATCGCGTAGGTCGCGGTGACCGGGCCTCCCTTCGTCGTGACGGCAATCGTGTCGTAAATCTGGAAAGAACCGATGACGGTCGTCACGATGACGAAGAGCATGACCGGGCGTATATAAGGAAGGACGACGCAGAAGAACTTCCTGACGGAGCCGCAGCCGTCAATCGTCGCGGCCTCCTCTATCTCCTTGGGGACGCTCTGCAGGCCCGCGAAGACGAGCAGGGCGGTGTAGCCCATGTGCCGCCAGATGTTTATGCCGGCGATGGAGGCCAGGGCCGTCCGCACGTCGGTAAGGAAGTTTATCTTCTGCAGGCCCATGCCGACCAGGGCCGCGTCGATGATTCCGACGGGCGGGTCGAGCATCCAGAACCAGAGGAGGCCGACGACGACGTTGGACATAATCCAGGGGGTCAGGAATACGCCGCGGATGAAGCCGGTCGCCTTGGAAGCCTTGTTCATGATGAGGGCAATGATCATGGCGAGCACCGTCTGGAGCGGGATGTTCAGAAGGACGTAGGTCACCGTCACTTTCAGCGCGGTCCAGAAGTCCTTGTCACTGAAAAGTTTTGCATAATTTTTCAGTCCGACGAACTTGGCAGGGGAAAACAAATCCCAGTCCGTGAAACTGAAAATGAAACCCCGGACGGTCGGCAGCAGGTAGAAAAATGCGAAACCGATGAGGCAGGGCAAGACGAAGCTGAAGGAAACAAGGTTCCTCTTTAACGTATTTACCTTCATACTTTTGATTATTGCACGAAATTTTACAGCTGTCAACAAATATTTTCATAAATCTTGTAAATTTTTTCAGTAAAGTTTTCATTATCCTTTACAAAGTTTTCATTCGATGTTACTATAGAGATATGACGATTTCCGAGATAGCCAAGGAAGCCGGCGTTTCCGTCGCGACCGTGTCCCGCTTCATGAACAACGGGCCGGTGAAGGAGGAGACCCGCAAGAAACTGGAGCAGATTGTCCTCAAGCTCAACTACGTGCCAGAGTCATTCACACGCAGGATAATCAACCAGGACGGGAAAATTCCGTCGATTGCGGTCATCACCCACAGCATGAGCAACCTCTACTCCAGCGAGTTCACCGAGGTGGTCTCCGACAGCTTCTCGCGGCAGGGGGGCGTGTGCTACACCCTCTGCTGCACGAACCCCGAGGAGGAGTACCGGACGGTCATGGACGTCGTCACGCGTGGCATCACCGGGGCAATCCTGCACGACCCCGCGGAGAGCAACGGCCTCCTGGACCTGTACAACCGGATCAGCCAGCGGCTGCCGCTCGTCATCGTGCATTCTTTCCCCGCGGACTTGGAATTCAATTCGATTACGGTGAACCAGGAGAAGGGGATGCGGGACGCGATGGCCTACCTTCTCGGCCTGGGGCACAGGCGCATTGCCTACGTGAGCGGGGCGGCGGGATTCTCATTCACGCTGAAGCGGGGAATCTGGAAAGAAGAGATTGAGAAGGCGGGAGGCACATACTTCAAGCAGGACGACATCGTCGTGGAGCGGCCGGACTTCGGCGCGGGGGTAGAGACGACCCACGAAGCCGTGCTGAAGTACCTGAAGGACGGGAACCGCCCGACCGCGATATTCACGGCGAACGACATCATGGCGCTCGGGGTCATCGCGGCCCTCAACGACATGAACCTCCGCGTCCCGGAGGACGTGTCCCTGATGAGCCACGACAACACCCTGCTCGCCAAGAGCTACAACCTGACCTGCGTAGATATGAAGATAAAGAGCGTCGCCATCGCCGCGATGGACCTGATGGAATACGCCCTGCACGGCAGCGACTCCACGCCACGGCACATCTCCATAACGCCGTCGATCGTCGTGCGGAAGTCCTGCCGCCAGCTTTAGTTCAGGTCGAAGTGCTCCATCGCGCCGTCAAGACCGGCGGCGAGGCGGGGCACGGAGACAATGACGCTGTCCTCGGCGAGGGGGATTTTGAGCGTGTACACCTCGTCAACCGAGCCGTCGAATGACTGCACTTTTATGACGAGCTTCTGCCCCTTCACCGTGAACTTGTCGCGGTCCCCCTTCATGAACTCAGACGGCGGATTGTGGTTCACCGTCACGGTCATGCTCTTTATCGCCTTGTAGGAGCCGTCCTCCGCCGCATGGTTGTCGATGAGGACGGTGTGCGACCTTCCCGTGATAAACATGCAGACGGCAAGCAGCAGGTAGACGACCGCCACGGCAGAGCGGACGATAATCCTGATTTTCTTTTTTTCCAGTGCCATTACTCTGCCTCCTTTGCCTGGCTTTCCCGGTTCTGCCTGAGCGCCTCGCGGGCTTTCTCCGCGTTGCGGTTGGTACGCCAGGCGTGTATGACCAGCGCGAACGCGATGGCCCCGTA
>CACYDQ010000216.1 GCA_902773215.1 uncultured Spirochaetaceae bacterium
AGCTATATGTATATAGTAGATGGGCAGTTTGGCTTCCCCGGCTGCCGCCCGGTTGCTTTCCCGGTGCTTCCCTGCCAGGGAACCATGCCCTCGCCCATGACTTTTGCTTTGTTTGGAGGAAATTGTGGCAAAGATTGCGGAAGAAAAAGCTCCGTCCGAGATGTCGGAGAAACTGAAGGCCCTTGAGGCTGCCAGGCTTCAGATTGAGAAGGAATTCGGTGCGGGCTCGCTGATGAAGCTGGGCACGAGCACCGACCTTGGTTCCGTCGATGTCGTCCCCTCCGGCTCCATCCTCCTGGACGAGGCCCTCGGGGTCGGCGGCTATCCGCGCGGCAGGATTATCGAGATGTACGGGCCGGAAAGTTCTGGAAAGACGACCCTCGCCCTCCATGCGGTCGCCGAGGCGCAGAAGCTGCACGGAATTGCGGCCTTCATCGACGCGGAGCACGCGCTTGACCCGATATACGCGAAGAACCTCGGCGTGAACATCGATGAGCTGTGGGTTTCCCAGCCGGACACCGGGGAGCAGGCCCTTGAAATTTGCGAGAACCTCGTCCGTTCTGGGGCTGTCGATATCATCGTCGTCGATTCAGTCGCCGCCCTGACCCCCCAGAAGGAAATCGAGGGCGAGATGGGCGATTCCGTGATGGGCTTGCAGGCCCGCCTGATGAGCCAGGCCCTGCGCAAGCTGACGGCGATAGTCGGCAAGAGCAAGTGCATTGTCGTCTTTATCAACCAGATTCGCATGAAGATTGGCGTGATGTTCGGCAACCCCGAGACGACGACGGGCGGCAACGCGCTCAAGTTCTACTCGTCGGTGCGCCTTGAGATCCGCCGTATAGAGTCCATCGGCGGCAAGGGCGAGGAGGACGTGCTTGGAAACCGCGTCCGCGTCAAGGTCGTCAAGAACAAGGTTGCCCCGCCTTTCCGCAAGGTGGAGCTGGACATCTACTTTGGTAAAGGAGTCTCTGCCTCCGCGTCCATCCTGGATTCCGCCGTCAAGCACGGCATCATCGACAAGAAGGGCGCATGGTATACGCGCGGCGACGAGAAGGTCGGCCAGGGCAAGGAGAACGCCGTCTCCTTCATCGAGGGGAACCCCTCTTACCGGATTGAGCTGGAGCATGCCCTGCGCGAAAAGCTCTTTCCCGGTCAGGTGCTGCGCACCAAGGAAGGGGAGCCCGTCAGCGATGCTGAGATAAAGGAATACGAGCGGAAGATGCGGGAGAAGGGTGTTGGTACGGGAAGCCTGGTCACTGATGCGGAGAAGTCCCCTGAGGCGGCAGCTCCGGCCTCTCCGGCTGTTCCGCCCCCCGCTCCTGCTGCTTCGTCTGACGGAACCGCTGCCCCGGCTTCCCGGCCGCGTGGCAGGCCCCGGAAGACCACCGAGGAGCCGGCTGCCCTCTCCCTGGCCAAGGCCGCGTCCGAGGACAGGCCCAGCCCCGACGAGCTCTTCTAGTCTTGACTAAAAGACGGAATTGCTCTATAGTGCAGGATATGATGTTGAATCTGCTAGGGCTACAGCTTCTTCTTTCTCTATCATGCCGAAAGTAGCTGGGGTGTCTTTATTCCTTCATCATCTGTATTAGATTTTGAAATTACAGGACCTGCTGCTTCGGCGACAGGTCCTTTTTGTTTTTAAATTCTTTTTTAAGGAGTTGAATATGTCAGTCATGAATCCGAAAGGCAAGTACGCGCCGATTGCGGACATCCCGCTGGAAAGCAGGGAATGGCCTTCCCGCCACATCACGAAGGCCCCGCTCTGGTGCTCGGTCGACCTTCGCGACGGCAACCAGGCCCTCGTGAATCCGATGGGAATAGAGACCAAGCTCGCGTTCTTTGACCTTCTGGTCAAGCTGGGATTCAAGGAGGTGGAGGTCGGCTTCCCCGCGGCGAGCGACACGGAGTATGAGTTCATCCGCCGCCTGATTGAGGAGGACCACATTCCCGATGACGTGACGATTCAGGTCCTGTGCCAGGCCCGCGAGCAGCTGGTCAAGAAAACCGTCAAGAGCCTGGAGGGAGTGTCCAAGGCAATCTTCCACATATACAATTCCACCTCGCCCGCCCAGCGCAAGTACACCTTCGGCAAGAGCAAGGAAGAGATTACGAAGATTGCCGTCGACGGCGTGGAGTGCATCAAGGGCTGCCTCTCCGATGAGGAACGGAAGAAAATCCGCATCGAGTATTCCCCGGAGAGCTTCTCCATGACCGAGATTGACTACGCGCTGGAAATCTGTGAGGCGGTCAAGGGTGCGTGGGGGCTCCTGCCCGGCGAGAAGATAATCATGAACCTGCCGACGACGGTGGAATGCTCCAGCCCCAACGTCTATGCCGACCAGGTGGAGTATTTCTCCAAGCACATCAGCGAGCGCGACAAGGTCATCCTGAGCACCCACTGCCACAACGACCGGGGAACGGGAGTCGCCTCCGCCGAGCTGGGCCTGCTCGCAGGTGCCGACCGCGTGGAGGGCTGTCTCTTCGGGAACGGCGAGCGGACGGGGAACCTGGACATCGTGAACGTCGCCCTGAACATGTTCAGCCAGGGGGTGGACCCGGAGCTGGATTTCCGCAACATCACGGAGATTGCCGAGCAGTACAAGGAGTTTACCGGCATGGAGATTTTCCCGCGCACGCCCTATGTCGGTGACCTCGTGTTCACGGCATTCTCCGGGAGCCATCAGGACGCAATCCGCAAGGGCATGGCGGCTAGGGCGAAGATGGACTCGGACGCGCTCTGGGACGTTCCTTACCTGCTCATCGACCCGCACGACATCGGTCGTCAGTACGAGGGCATTATCAGGATAAACAGCCAGTCAGGCAAGGGCGGGGCGGCATTCATTCTGGAGCAGGATTATGGCCTGTCCGTGCCCAAGGCAATGCATCCCGCGCTCGGGGCCGTCGTCAAGGCTACCGCGGACGAGGCACAGCGCGAGCTCAAGCCTGCCGAGATATACGATTTGTTCGAGCGCACCTGGCTCAAGAAGAGAGACACCCTGTCCATCGTGGACCTCGCGCAGACCCAGGTGGAGGGCAAGGGGGACGGCCTTGCGGAGGAGACGACGCTCTGCCGCGCTGTCGTTGTCTGGCAGGGCAAGCAGTACGCGATTGGCGACAAGGGGAACGGACCGCTCGACGCCTTCTGTAACGCGCTCAGCAAGACCCCGGCTCCGCGTTTCTCTACGACTGCGTTCCATGAGCATTCGGTCGGAAAGGGAAACGACACGAGCGCATACGCCTACATCCAGCTGACGATGGAGGACGGCAGGCAGCTCTGGGGAGTCGGCCGTTCCACGAGCGTCGGCCGCGCCGGAATCGATGCGGTCGTGTCCGCACTGAATCAGATGTAAAAAACGCTTTGCTGTTTTTCTAATAAAAAAGGCCCGGGGAAAACTCCTCGGACCTTTTTTTAGTGTTATCCTGGGTTGGATTTATTTCGTGGCGAGGATCGCGATTCCGGGCAGGGTCTTGCCCTCCAGGAACTCAAGCGAAGCACCGCCGCCGGTGGACACGTGGGTCATCTTGTCGGCAAGCTTGAACTTGTTGACGGCCGCGACGGAGTCACCTCCGCCGACAACGGTCATCGCGCCCTTGCCGGTCGCCTCGGCGACGAGCTTGGCGACGGCCTCGGTTCCCTTGGCGAAGGCATCGAACTCGAAGACGCCGACCGGGCCGTTCCAGACGACGGACTTGGCGGAGGAGATGACCTTCTCGTACTCCTTGACCGTCTTGGGGCCGACGTCCATCGCCATCAGGTTGTCCGGGATGTCGATTCCGTCAACGGCCTCGGGCTTCGCGTCCGGGCTGAACTCGGCGGCTCCCACGTGATCGACGGGGAGCAGGATCTGCACGTTCTTGGCGGCCGCGTCGGCGAGCAGCTTCTTGGCGGTGTCGATGAAGTCATCCTCAACGAGGGACTTTCCGACCTTGTGGCCCTGCGCCTTCAGGAAGGTATAGGCCATGCCGCCGCCGATGACGAGGGCGGAGGCGTTGCGGAGCAGGCTCTCCAGGACGGCAATCTTGGAAGAGACCTTGGCACCGCCGATGATGGCGACCTGGGGCTTGGGCGGGTTGTTGAGCATGGGGTCAAGGTACTTGACCTCTTTCTCCATGAGGAGGCCGCCGACCGGCTCCGCCTTCATGAACTTGGCGATCGTGGCGGTGGAAGCCTGGTCGCGGTGGGCGGTTCCGAAGGCATCGTTGACGAAGATGTCTCCGTAGGTCGCAAGCTCGGCAGCCATCTTCTCGCGGTC
>CACYDQ010000217.1 GCA_902773215.1 uncultured Spirochaetaceae bacterium
CCCATGTTCGCAATGCGGAAGGTGTCGATGTTGCCGAGCTTGCCGGGGTATATCGTGAAGCCCCTCGCCCGGGCATAGTCGTGCATCTCGCCAAAATTGTAGCGGGGAGTCTCCGGCACGAGGATTGCCGTTATAAAGTGGGACTGATATTCCTCCTTGACCAGCATCTTCAGGTTCATGTCCTTCAATGCCGCGACGAGGATTTCCCAGCACTCGCTGTAGCGGGCGAAGCGGCGTTCCACGGTCTCCTGCCGGGTCTCAAGGATTGCCTGCCTGAGCGCGTAGAAGGTCTGCACCGGCGGGGTAAAGCGGGTCTGCCCCGTCTCGACGAAGTAGCGGTACTGGTCATAGAGGTTCAGGTAGTAGCTCCTCATGGGCCAGTCTTTCTGCTTCTCCAGTTCGCTTCTCCGGCAGACGACGAATCCGATTCCCGCCATGCCCTGTATGTGCTTGTTGCTCGTCGCGGAGGCAAAGTCTATGCCGAGCTTGTCCAGGTCCATCGGCATACCGCTGTACGCGCTGACCGCATCGACGAGCGTGACAAGACCGTACTTCTTTGCGAGCGGGCAGATTATCTCCAGCGGGTTCAGGAGTCCGGTCGTCGTCTCATGGTAGACGATGGCAAGGCAGCTGTACGTGCCGCTCTTCATCTTTTCTTCCAAGGCCGCCAGGTCAAGTGGCTCATAAGTACTGCTCTTGAACACGTCCATGTCTATCTTGTAGACCGAGGCAATTTTGGCGAGCCTGGCACCGTAAGAGCCGTTGTCCACGACGAGGAGCTTGCCCTCAGGCGGAACGCAGGAACACATCATCGCCTCGTCCGCCCCCGTCCCGGAGCAACCGAACATGATGGTGGTATAGTCCTTGGGATCCGCGACGAGCCTGGTCAGTTCCTCCGCACACCAGCCCATCAGCGATCCGAACTCTGATTCCCGGGGACAAATGTCCGGGCAGACCTGCGCGTATTTGACGCTGTCGCTCGTCGTGGAGGGGCCGGGGTTCAAAAGGACTTCCCGGCGGACATCGCGCAGGGACTCGTTCTCCTGTATGCGCGGCCAGACCTGGCGCACAGCCCGCTCAAGCATGGCCTCATCGTCCATCTCCGCCCATGCGTAGTACGCGAGCCGCCGCACGTAGACAGGGCTTTCCTTGGAGACATGCTCAAGCACGTTCTCGTAGTCTATCTTCTTCAAGGCCGGGTCGCCCGCATAATAGGAAAGCATCTTGTCCAGCGTCGCCCTGCTGATTTTGCTGATTCCGACCAGCTCCGCGACCGCATCATTTCCCGCTTCGGGGCCCAGAACCTTATTCCTGTCCTTCCCTACCCCAGAAAGAATGCCGTCAGCGGAAGTGGAAAGGTATACCTCGTCCCCGCTTCCCGTCGCGCCCGAAGCAAGGATGACGTCCTGCCGCGCGTCATTTGCAAGGACGAACAGCCCCGCCGCGTCATAGATGATGTCGCTCTCCAGAAGGAAGAAGTCTCCCTTGACGAGCGGGGCGCAGACAGCGAGCGTCCCCATGCTGGACGTGGCGGCATAGTCGTCGTTCCGCACCGTCCTGATACATGAGTAACGTTTGGCAAGCTCCTCATAATATGATGAGCAATGCCCCGTACCGATTATGATTTCCTCCACGCCCGACGCGATGAGCTTCCTGACCGACCGCTCCACGAGCGGAACGCCCTCTATCTCGATAAACCCCTTGGGCATCTCCTTAGTCCTGCCACCGAAGCGGGACCCCAGCCCTCCTGCCAGAATTACAGCCTGCCGTACCATACAAATACCCCCTCTCTCTTAGCTGGCTTTCGCCTGAATGTAGTCCATGACCCTGGCCGCCGACTCACCGACGTGCGCCCAGGCCTCTTTTCTCGCCTCGTCTATCCCGTCCTTGAGCGAATGGCTTTGTGCCGTCTGGACCGCAAGCTCCCCGATACGGGGAAAGTCCTTCTCGTCCAGCTCCACGCCGAGCTTGGGCAATACGGAGAAGGTCCACAGCTCGTGGTCAAGCCACCACGCATCATAGGGATCCTTGTTGAACACCGCAGGCTTCGCGTAGATGACGGGCTTGCCGAACACGAGCGCATAGTCAAAGATGACCCCGGAGAAATCCGTAATCATCACGTCCGCCTTGTTCAGTATGTCGAAGTTGTCGTTGTCGTAGTTCCAGCTGACATTCGGGCAGTCCTTGTATGCGGCCTCAAGCGAGTCGAGCAAGTCCTTCTCCGCAGTGAGCGACTGCGGGTGCGGGCGGATGACGACATCAAGGCCACTGGCCGCGAGCGGGTCGAGGAGCTTCCTGCCGTAGACGCTCAGGATGCCGCTCTTGCCCCATGAGGGCGCGACAAGGACGCATGTCTTTTCGTTCTGGGGACGGGGGGAAGCTGCAAGCCGCGCCCGCATGCTGTCCAGGAAGGTACAGCCGACCGTGACGAGTTCCTTCTCGTCCTGGCCACGGAGTTTCTCCAGCGCGCGCACATCTTTGCCCTGATAGTCCCCGGTCAAGAGGACAGAATCGTAGTGGTCGAGCGCGAACATGCGGTATGTGGTCAGATCCCCCGCCAGGTGGGGTATGTGGACATAGCGGGACACGTCACGGCTCCGCTTCCACTGCAGCACGCCGAGGCCGGGCGTGGTGGAAAGCACGGTGTCCGCCTTCAGGAAATTCAGCTTGGCAAAGCCCCGGTTCCCCTCGCCGATGAATTCAGCCTTCACGTGCTCGTAAGGCGCGGACAAGGCAGGATCGTCCGGAGACTGGGTGTAGTATGTCACGTCCACGCCCCGCTTCTCAGCCTCATCGCAGACGGGCTTGAACACGTTCCAATACCGCTTGTGGTCGCTGTAAATGACAAAGGGAATCCTGTCGCCAGCGTCCTTCTTCGCCCTTCCGCCTGTCAGTATGAACTTGAGCTTGACGTACAAGGCCCTGACCGCAAAAACAAAAGCCGCAGCAAGTCCGATGAGCAGGGAAAAGAGCATGCTCCCTGTACCGGGGTCTATATAAAGCATAACCGACACAATAGCACAATCCTAAGCTTTTTTCAACAGAGCCCGCCAAAAGCTTTGTTTTTTCCTAGACAATATCAATAAAAACCGTTATAATAGTATTACTATGGGCGAATCAGAAACGACAATGGTCATTAATCCCCTTGAGGATATAAAGAAAATCAAGGCGCTTGCCTCGGAGCCACGGCTGGAGATGCTCAGGCTGACAAGGGAAAAGACCCTGAACATCAATGAGATAGCAGAGGAGCTGAAGCTTCCCCAGTCCACGGTCGCGACGCACATATCGATTCTGGAGGACGCGGGGCTTATCTTCACCGAATCCGTGAAGGCCAAGAAGGGCAACCAGAAACTCTGCCGCCCATCATTCCGGGATATCCTGATACAGTTCCCGGAGAAGCAGGACGGGCAGAAGAACTACACGGAGATAGAGATGCCAATCGGCATTTTCACCGACTGCAAGGTGACCGCCCCCTGCGGCCTCTGCTCGGCAGAGAAGATAATCGGCCTTCTGGACATCCCGGACTCCTTCCTGAACCCCGACCGCATGAAAGCGGGCCTGCTCTGGTGCGGGTCGGGCAGCTTTGAGTACAAGTTCCCCAACAACACGATGTACGACCCCAAGAAGCTCTCCAAGCTGGAACTGAGCATGGAGCTGTCATCGGAGACCCCGGGAACAAACGCCAACTGGCCCTCGGACATCACCGTGTGGATAAACAAGGTGGAAATCGGAACGTGGATATCGCCCGGCGACTACGGTGACAAGCGGGGCCGCTACACCCCCCTCTGGTGGAAACTGGAAGGCTCGCAGTATGGCCTGCTCAAGCACTTCGCCGTCACCGCGGAGGGCAGCTTTGTGGACGGAGTAAAGATGTCCGATATCAAGCTGGACGACCTGAAGATAAGCGAGCATCATTCAATCCGCGTCAAAGTCGGCGTGAAAGACAACGCCGAACATGTCGGCGGCATGAACATCTTCGGAAAGGGCTTCGGCAACTACGACCAAGGCATCATCCTCAGGAGCTACTTCGACCAGAACTGACGGCTTTCCGGCCTATTTCTCCCCCCTCGCGTCCAAGAGGGCGAGCATCCGCTTGAAGGCGGAATCCTCCTTCTTGAGCTCCCGTGAGCCGCGCGTGATGTTGCAGAGCGACATCCCGTACTTCTTGGCAATCTCCCGCTGGGTCGTCCCGGCGCGGAGCTCCTTGACCAGATGCCAGCGGTTGGAGAAGTCCTTCAGCTCAGACTTCGTAAAAAGGCAGTCAAAGAAGTCGTATATCAGCTTCTCGTCGGTAACTTCCGCCAGAAGCGAGCATATCTGCGCTATCGAATCTACGTTTTTCTCGTTCTCAAGGGTCTCGGTGTTCTTTGTACGCATGGCTACTTCTTCTCCTCGTGATACTCTTTCTCCGTGTTGACCTGCCAGACGTTGCTGTGGTCGCCTACACCTCCGATGATGTCCTTGACGGCCTCAAACGACGTGCACATCGAATGGTCTATGTTGTTGTAGCGGTGCTGACCGTTGCGGCCGACGCAGAAGAGGTTTCCGATTCCGTTCAGGTAGGAGACCAGCTCGTCCATGCGGGAATAAGTGTCAAAGTAGGCCGGATAGGCTTTTTTCACCCTCTCCACGTGGAAGTCCAGCACGTCCTCCGACTTGTCTATGAGCTTCATCGTGACCATCTCGCCGATTCCCTTGCGGGCGAAGTCCTCGTCGCTCATGGACCACATCGCATCGCCCTCGTTGCAGAAATACTCAAGCCCGATCCAGACCGTATGCTCCAAATCCTTGACCAGATAGGGCGACCAGTTGTTGTAAATCTGGAAGCGGCCCATGTCCACGCTCCTGTCGTGCACGTAGACCCAGTCGTCGGGAACAATGTCAGAGACGGTCTTGAGCTTGGTCTTGTTCTTCAGGTTCAGGCGGGGTACAAGCACACCCACTGTCATGTAGTCACGGTAGGGAAGGCCCTCCGCGATGGCGGCAATGTCCTCCGGCACGCCGTTCATGCCGCCGACGAGGTCTTTCACCGGCATGGAGGAGATGATGTAGTCTCCGGCCACCTCATGCTCCGATCCGTCCTTGACGTACGTCAGGCCGGTCATGCGGTTACCGTCCTTTTTCAGCGAGACGACCTTGGCCCCCATGAGAATCCTGCCGCCAAGCTTCTCGATTTCGGAGGCAGTCACCTCCCACAGCTGGCCCGGCCCCAATTTGGGGTAGCTGAATTCTTCTATTAAAGATGTCTCGACCTTACGCTTCTTGCCCGAGAATATCTTGGAGACAGCGTTGGCAAGGACAGCCATGATCGAGAGCCCCTTGACCCTCTGCGCCCCCCAGGAAGGGTCTATCTGGGAAGGATGCCTGCCCCAGAGATTCTCCGTGTAACGCTCAAAGAACATCGAATAGAGCTTTTTCCCAAAGCGGTTTATATAGAAGTCTTCCAGCGAGTTTTCTTTCCTCTTAAAGAGGCACGCCTTTATGTAGCTGAAGCCGACGACAATCGTCGTCCCAAGGCCCATGTTGACGAAAGTCTCAGGCTTGAGGGAGATGGGGTAATCAAAGAACTTCTGGTTGAAGAAGATTCGGGAAACCCTTCCTCTGCGGAGCATGACGCGGTCGCCCTGCTCCGGGTCAGGGCCGCCGTTCTTGAGTGTCACGTTCCTGCCCAGCATGATGTCGTCCTTGGACGGCGCTCCCTGCTGTGGCAGCATTTTCTCCCACCATTCGTTCACTTCCGGTACCTTGGAGAAGAAGCGGTGCCCCCCCATGTCCATCCTGTTGCCCTTATATTCCACCGTGCGGGAGATGCCTCCCAGCTGATTCGTTTCCTCGAAGACCGTGACCCTGTAATCCTGTCCTTTCGTAAGCAGCTCATATGCCGCCGTAAGCCCTGCGGGGCCGGCCCCTATAACCAAAACATCTTTCATAGAAACAAGATTAGCATAAAGAAGTATGGTTTGCAAGTTATGCCAACTTCAATATTGCATTTTTTAGGAATCCGTTGTATCCTATACTATAACTGGCACATTTTCAGGGGTTTTATATGAGCAAGATGAAATATGATTTCACGGTGGAGAATCTGGGAGAATGCAAAATCCACTCCCCGATTGAGCTTTCTTTGGAACACGGCACTTTCCGCGCCGCCTACGTCAAAGACACATCAGCAGTCCGCTACCATGTCAACGTCTTCGCAGACGATGAGGCCGTCCCGGACGACAAGACAAACCTTATGGAGAAAGCGGGCCCCCGCGAGTACATCTACTTCAACCCGCAGCACGTCACGGCGGGAATCTGCACCTGCGGCGGTCTCTGCCCCGGACTCAACGACGTCATCCGCGCCATCGTCCGCTGCCTCTGGAACCGCTACGGGGTCAGGAGAATCAAAGGAATCAAGTTCGGATACAAGGGCCTTGCCCATGACACGACCTTCCGTGCCATCGACCTGAACCCGGACATCGTGGACTCCATCCACCGCATTGGAGGAACCTTCCTCGGCACCTCACGCGGAGGCGGCGACAAGGTCAAGGAAATCGTCGATTCCATCGAGCAGCTGGGAATCAACCAGATGTACATCATCGGCGGAGACGGAACCCAGCGCGGAGCCTTGGACATAGCGAACGAAATCGGCTCAAGGGGGCTCAAGGTTGCGGTCATCGGAATTCCCAAAACCGTGGACAACGACCTCCAGTTCATCGACCGGTCATTCGGATTCGAGACCGCCGTCCAGAGGGCAACTCAGGCCGTCAACGCCGTGCACATGGAAGCCCACTCACAGATAAACGGCATCGGAATCGTCAAACTGATGGGCCGTGAGTCCGGCTTCATCGCGACGGCGACAGCCCTCGCCAGCCACGAGGCAAACTTCTGCCTCATCCCGGAAGTCCCCTTCGACATGGACGGCCCCAACGGACTCCTTACCCACTTGGAGAAGAGGCTGGAAAGCCGCCACCATGCGGTCATCATCGTCGCGGAGGGCGCAGGCCAGGAGCTCCTCACGTCCACCAACCAGACCGACGCGTCCGGCAACAAGAAGCTCGCAGACATAGGCATCTATGTCCGAGACAAGATTACCGAGCACTTCGCCAACAAGAAGATTCACATCAACGTCAAGTATATTGACCCGAGCTATGAGGTCAGGGCCGCAGTCACGACCGCAAATGACTCCCTCTACTGCGAGAGGCTCGGCAACAACGCCGTCCATGCCGCAATGGCGGGCAAGACAAAGATTGTCATCGGCCTCGTGCACGACAAGTACGTCCACATCCCGATTTCCATGGCGACGCTCAAGCGCAACATCGTCGATCCCGAGAGCTCCCTGTGGAGGGACTGTCTGGACGCGACCCTGCAGCCGGTCTACATGGTCAACAACATGACGACCGTCATCGAGAAGCTCAGCTCCGCGCAGGAGGAGGCCGACAAGAAGGCCCTCGTCCGCCTGGAGAAAGTCACCCAGATGCCACGGAACTCATAGGCCCTCGTGATGGTAACGAACGTCATGATAGTCGGCGTGGGGGGACAGGGCTCCCTCCTCGCCAGCAAGCTTCTGGGCAATGTCGTCCTCAAGAAAGGCTTCGACGTGAAAGTCAGCGAGGTTCACGGGATGAGCCAGCGTGGCGGAAGCGTCGTCACCTACGTGCGCTGGGGAGACAAGGTCTCTTCCCCCATAATCGACAAGGGGGAAGCAGACTACATCATCTCCTTCGAGCTGCTTGAGGCGGCCCGCTACATCGGTTACCTCAAGAAAGGGGGAACGGTCATAGTCAACAGCCAGCGTCTGGATCCCATGCCCGTCCTGACCGGGGCGGCAGAGTATCCGGAAGGCCTTGAGGACAAGATGCGGGAAGCCGGGGCGAACGTCGACGAGATGGACGCGCTCTCCATCGCAATGCAGGCCGGATCGGCAAAATCCGCCAACATCGCGCTGATGGGACGTTTTTCCAAATACTATAAGGATATCTCAGAGGAAGAGTGGCTTTCCGCCCTCGCCGACTGTGTCAAGCCCCAGTTTCTGGAGCTCAACAAGAAGGCCTTCGCCATGGGAAGAAGCAACTAACCTTCCAGCGGCAAAAAAAAAGAAAGCCTCCCAAACGGGTGGCTTTCTTCATACAGCAATCGCTGCGCTTATCATGTCTCAAAGCTGTCTATCTGCGTACCGATGCGGTAGATAGAGCCGGAGACCGAAGTCGCAATGTTCAGGAGGTCATCGTCAGAAGTCTCAAGCTGCTTGACGTAGCCTTCCATCTGGTTAATGTGACTCTGCACGGACTCAGATGACTGCTTCAGGCTCGTAACGTCATTGATGATATCCTTTCTGGCCCCATCCACGTCCTCGGATGCATTCTTGACCTGGGTCGTCGCCTGATTCATCGCGCTCAGGGCCTGGCCAATCTGCTTGGAACCGGCAGCTTGCTCGTCCATCGCATACTTGATTTCACGCACCATGTCGCCGGTCGCATTGATTTTGTCCATGACGGCCACGAAGGACTTGTCTGCCAAGTCGGACGATGCGACGACGGAAGAAATGGATGAGAGGATGCCCTTGAGCTGCTGACCGATTTTCTTGGACTGGGCCGACGAGTTCTCGGAGAGCTTCCTGATTTCGTCGGCGACGACCGCGAATCCCTGTCCCGCCTCGCCTGCATGAGCCGCCTCAATCGCGGCGTTCATCGCGAGGAGGTTCGTCTGGTTGGCGATGGAGGAGATGACGCTGTTCGCTTCATTGAGCATTTTGGACTGCTCCTCAATCTGCTGAATCTGCACGTTGACCTTGCGCTGCTGCTCGATTCCACTGTCAACCCCACCACGGAGATTACCGAACTCGCTCGCCATGTGCTGGATGGAGTTGCTGACGGACTGGATGCTGCTTATCATCTCGGTGACCGCGCTGGAAGCCTGCTCCACGCTCTCGTCCTGGTTCCGGAGGAGCTCGCGGAGCCCGTTCACGGACTCGGAGATGCGGTCCACGGCGGAGACGGTGCTTCCAACCTTATCATGCTGTATGCCGACCTCATCCTCTACCCTCTTGATACCGGAGAGCATGTCGGTAAGGGAGTCAGCGTTTTTCTGGACCAAATTGCTCAGCTGGTCACCATAGCCCCGCAAATCATTCTTGGATTTCTTGAGGTCAGATATGATTTCCTGCAGTTTGGCGACGAAAGAATTGAAGCCGCCTACGACCATACCGAGCTCATCCTGTGCGCCGGCACTGTCCAAGCGGCGGGTAAGGTCAGCATGCCCCTTGGAAATCTCATTCATGGAACCACCGACCACCTGAAGAGGCTTTATGGCGGACTTGATGACGAGGATACCGATTACGACCGCCACTAGCAGGGCAATAACGCAGATAGCTATCATGCTGCCAAGCAACTCACCAACCCCGCTGTAGAAATCGCTGTAGGGAGCAACGCAGACGACGGTCCAGGAACAGCCGTCGACAGGCTGGTAGGCGACGGACATCTTCTTGCCCAAATTCTCATCGTAGTAAACGGCAGTACCGGTCTGCCCGCCCAGTATGTCAGAAACAATCGGGCTGAAGCCCTTCGATGCCTCATCGACGAGCTTGACCGCGGCCTTGACCTTCTCTATGTCCTCGCTGGCGATTATGGCCCCGGTCTTCCTGTCCACGACATAGGGATGGGACTTCTCACCGACCAAGATCCCCAGAACAGTGCGGCAGAGAGCCTCGCTGTCCACGACGGAGGCAATGACGCCCATAATGCTGCCTTCCTCGCTCAGGATCGGCATGCCATAGTAGGTACAGACATGGCCGTTCACCTTGCTGTAGCCCGGTTCCTGTATGTAATACTTGCCTTTCAGCGCATTGGAGATGTAAGCGCGCTCGTGAAGGTCGCTCCACTTTCCCGTCGTCGCATAGCCAATCCCCTCGGCATTGTAGATTCCCATGCCGAGATAACCGGACTCCCCCTTGACGGCGGAGTTCACCAGCTCCCATTTGTCGTACAAATCCACGTCCGGGTCACGTATGATTGAAAGTTTGGACATCGCAGTCAGCATTTTGACCTCGCGGTCGTTTATGTTGAATATGTCCGACGCAGTCGCGTGGGCCAAGTCCTTGTTGCCCGTCTCTACGGCCTCCGTAAGCTCGCTGCTAGCCTTCTTGTAGGAGAAGAAAACGACCACAAGGCAGGTGAGCACAATCATGAGCGACTGGGCTGCTGCTATCTTTGTCTTTATTCCGAGAACCACGGCTGGAGACCTCCTGAGTTTAGCCAATTATATTTCTTCTTATTATCGGCTGCTCCAGTTCCGTTTGTTAATGAAGGGTGAAGCGCACGCCCGAATCTCACCGGGCATGGATTCATCTCACTGCCGGTACTTCCTGGCCAAGAGCATCCGCCCGACAAGGAGGCTCCACAAAGGGCGAATCCTGGCAAAAAGGAATGCAGACAGCTTCTCAGATATCGAGGAAGAGGAGGAGGACAAGCAGTCGCCGCAATATCTGGAAAAAGCTTCTTCTATTAGGGAAAGATACTTTTCCCGTTTGTCCTCATCGTCCTCAAAACGGTCTATGCGGTAATAGATGCTCTGTAGGTAGACCAAATGCTGCCCTATATACAGATCATAAAGGCGGCTGTATCCCCGCTCCTTGTAAAAGTCTAGGACGACAGTGCCCGCCCCGATACAGCCATAGAGGTAAGGCGTCGGCTTGTTCCGGCAGGAAAGCCCCCCTCCTCTGTGCAGGTATCCGGGGAACTTGTGCAGAACGACTTGTGGTGCAAGCGGATAACAGATGGGGATAAAGAGACAGTCCTCGAAATATGACCAGGGAAGACTTTCCTTATATGGTAAGGTTAAGGCGAGAGTCCGCTCCACAAGCTCGCGTGTGTAAACCTTGCCCCAAGGACCGCCTATGTCGCCGTAAGCGCAATTGCCGGACTTAAGAAGCTCATAAGCCGAAAGCCCGCTCATTCTCTCGCTTTGCAGAGGGCCAGCAGAAGCAGCGTTTAGCTCGGCACGCCTCCGCTCGACCTCATCCCCGTTCAGAACCTCCGCGCTGACTACGGACATATCCGCATCCCCCACGTCCGCCATCATAATCTCGTAAGCCCTGTTAGGAAGGATGTCGTCGTTGTCTATAAAGCTGATGTACTCTCCTTGTGATATTATGAAACCATCATAGCGGGTGTTTGAGATTCCCTTATTCACATCGTGCCGGACAACGCGGACGCGGGAATCCTGGGCGGCAAAGGACTCGCATACCGCAGGGCTGGAATCTGTGGAGCAGTCATCGACAAGGATAAGCTCGAAGTCCCGGTAGCTCTGCGACAGTACCGACGCAATGCAAGCGGACAGGTATCTCTCGCTGTTGTAAACAGGTATTATTATACTCAGCATATCTAGTTAAAGAATACAGCGTGTGCTATACTTTTTCAATATGAAAAGGACAGGCTTAAAGCGGCATATCAGGACACTCATCTATCTTGCTCCCGACAAAACACCTGGCTGGAAGAGGACAGCGGAATCCCTCCTCCGCCTGCAGCGGGGGCTTACGGGGGAACGGGATCTGGCAGGAAGGCAATATATGGAAGAAAAAGGCCTGCTCTCGGCATACCTGCTCTATTATTGGCCGGTTTCCTACCAGCAGCTTTCGCATATCTTCCGGACGCTCAGCAGCCCGGCCTCAGAAGACTTCATAAAAACTATCACTGACAAAAAAGATGTCATCTCCATGCTGGACATGGGATGCGGTCCGGGCCCGGCATCGGCGGCCGCATGCGATTTTCTCACAGGCACGCTCGGACTCAAAGAGGACTCCATCTCTGTCAGTCTTGCTGACTATTCGGAAAAAGCCCTGTCCCTTGCCCGCACAGTTTTCTCGAGGGACTTTCCCGCAATATCCACAGCAATCTGCGCCTGCGACTTAGAGAAGAATTTCCTAAAACAGATAGCCTCACAGACAAAAAACAGGTTTTCCATCTTGATACTCTCGCACTCTCTGAACGAGCTCTGGAAGAAAGACGGAAAGAGAATCGAAAAACGAGCATCCCTCATCGAAGACATCCTTGACAACTGCATGGAAGACGATTCGCTCATCATACTCTGCGAGCCCGCTCAAACTAAGAGCAGCAGGGAACTGATAGCCGTCAGGGACAAGCTCCTCGCGGACAGGAAGGACCTGACCATCCTTTCTCCCTGCCTGCGCTCAGACTTCCCCTGCCCCGCTCTCCTGCAAGGAGAAGGAACGACCTGTCACTTCGAGGGAGAATGGGAGGCCGTTGAACCGGCAGGCTCGCTGGCAAAAGCAGCCGGCTTGGACAGGAACAGCGTCAAGATGGCGTATTTCGTGCTCAGAAAATCCGCCCGAGCCTGCAAAAACGAGGCGGAAGCAAGGGAAGACGAAGGCAATATTTCTAATAACAGCAGTTTCACCGCGCGGGCAGTCTCCGATGCAATGCTCAACAAGGCAGGGCGGACGCGGTTCGTCCTTTGCGACGGCGGAAGACGCTTCGGCCTGTCGGCAAAAAAAGGGGAAAAGGCCGCGGACGAATGCGGTTTCTGGAATCTCCGTCGGGGAGACCTTATCCGAGTGACAGGTGCAGAAGCCCGGGGAGAAGCGGACAGCCCGTCATTCGCCGTCAAGGAGGGGACTAAGCTGGAAATCCAGTCTTAGTCAGCTTCCTTCATATCGTTCTCCAAGGAAAGAATGGCATTCATATCGCCCGAGAGAATCTTGTCGCAGAGGTACTTGGGCATCGGCTTGCCTTTCAGGAAGCCCTGTACGTTGACCTTCTTCTCACCGAATCCCTTCAGGGTCTCGTACTGCTCGGCCGTCTCCACGCCCTCGGCGACCGTGTCCAGCCCCATCTTGGCGACCATAGAGACGATGCTTTCGGTAATGTCGGTCTCCTTGTTGCCTTCCAGCGTTATGTCCTTGATGAAAGACTTGTCTATCTTGAGCGTGCTGATGGGAAGGACACGCAGGTAGCGGATGGAGGAATACCCCGTCCCGAAGTCATCGAGCGAGATGCTTATCTCCATATCCTTTATCTGGTTCAGCTTAGCGAGGATGTCATCAAAGTCGTCTATCAGGATGCCCTCGGTAATCTCCAGCTCCAGGTGCTTGGGATTTATCTTGGACCAGACAACCTTGTCCCGGAGTTTCTTCATGAAGCCCTTGTCCTTGAACTGGAGGGGGGAAATATTGATGCTGAGGATGCCGTCGAAGCCCTTTTCACGCTCCCACTGGGCTAATGTCATGAGCGCCGTGTCGATTACCCAGTCCCCGATCGGGATGACCAGACGGGACTCCTCGGCAAGGGGGATAAACTTCTCCGGGCTGACCCAGCCCAGCTCACTGTCATGCCAGCGGATCAGAGCCTCAAAACCGCGCAGCTTGCCCGTCGAAACCTCGAACTGGGGCTGGTAGTAGAGCTGGAAGAGCCTCTTTTTGAGAGCCTCAGACAACTTGCTCTCCATGTCTATCCTGTGCAGAAAGACTTCCTTTATCTGCCGTTCGAAGTGACATATCTTGTTCCGCCCGTGCTTCTTCGCGTCGCTCAGGGCCAAATCGGTATACTTGAGCAGCTCCTCGTCCGTCTGCGCATCGTCGGGATAAATCGCAAGGCCGCCGGACAAGCCCACGCCCATGTCGTTCATCCGCCTGCGCAGGTCATTACCGATGTTTTCAAGCGGCTGGGCAGACTTGAGATGCCTCATCAGGATGAAAAACTCATCGCTGGAGAAACGGAAGCAGGAAATAGATGAAGTTTCAAGCGAGTGCAGGAAGCTGGAGAACTTTATGATAAGCTCGTCCCCCACGGTATGCCCCTGAGAATCATTTATGTGCTTGAGGTTGTCCAGATCCACGAGCAGGAGACCGAATTTGCCTCCGCTCGCCCTCGCCTCCTCGACTGCCGATGACAGGGCAGTGCTGAGGCTGGCCCGGTTGTGCAACGTAGTCAGGGAATCGTAATAGACGGAATAGCGCAGCTGCTCATTCAGGACCTTCACGCTGTCCAGCTTGGACTGCAAGCTGGCACGGCTTATACTCAGCTCCTCCGTCAAGGCAGCAAGACGCTCGTTCTGCCTCCTGAGCTGCATCTCGGTCTCGGTCCCCTTGCTCACGTCAGTGAGCATCAGCGTCACGCAGCCATCGTCAATCGGAGTCACGACCATCTTGAGGTGGCACTTGGTTATGAAAGAATAGAAAGTCCGCTCGAGAATCCGGTTGTCATAGACACAGGTCTTGAACAGCTGCATCCAGTCTATGTCGCCGTTCATCTTATCCTGCATCTGGGAGAGCATGATGTGGGGCTTAAAGGCGTTCCCCGTGATGTAAGCGAAGCTGTTGTTCTGATACTCCAGCCTTACGTCGACAATCTCCTTCTTGTCATCATAAACAGGGCCAGCGACCACCACCGCCTGCGGCAATGTGTCGAATATCTTCTTAAAGGCAGTAGTTTCCATAAACGCAAAGTCCTCCGGCCAGCGAACCTAAGTATATTCTTCAATCTTACACCATATTCCCTTTTTCATCAAGAAAGACTTTTCGTCATTTTTTTGCAGAAAAACTTTGTCTCACTATTGACACTCTTCGTCATTTTCTATAGAATACATTTCATCAACACCAACTTGCTCCCTTAGCTCAGTTGGTAGAGCAACGGACTGTTAATCCGTCTGTCGCAAGTTCAATCCTTGCAGGGGGCGCTCCAAGTCCCATCCTATCGGATGGGACTTTTTTTTGCGGCACAACTCACATCAGTAACATACAGGAAGCAAGGATTGAAGCGGAATGAGCGCGCGGCAAGGCCGCGAAAAGGCGCCACGGATGGCGCCGTCAGCGAATGAAGCCGTCCCGGAGAGGACGGACAGGAAGTCCGGACACGGAGGGCAATCCTTGCAGGGGGCGTTCCGAGTTCCATCCTATCGGGTGGAACTTTTTTTTTGCACTAAAGTTCACATCACCACAGTTCCTGCACTTGTCATGGCAATGAAAAAGGCGCCACGAATGGCGCCTTCAACAACTCCGGACAGATGAGACCGCTCAGTTCACGACTGCCGACCAGACCTCCCTGTCCAGCGCGTAAAGGGTGAGCGTGCTGCCCTTGGAGACGGAATAGGGAATGCTGACCATACCCCCGTCATGCTGGAAGGAGACCAACGTGGAAGTCTTTCCTTCCGGGCTGCTCGACTTGATGGTCATCGGTACGGGATAGGGATACTCGCTGATGCTCGCCTTCATGATTCCGCTCAAGGTCTCGTCGCCCTCTTTGGCGGGGGCAAAGGCAAAGTCAGCCTTGACGTGGCTCCACATGCCCACGCTCTGCCCCGCCCCGTCCTGGCTCGTCACGGTTCCCGCTTTCTCAGACGAGAATGCCTCGTGGCTCGTAAAGTCGAATATCACTTTTGCTGATGCCACCGCCTTGAGAGCCTCCGACACCTTCATTCCCGACAAATCCGGCACCTCCGCCGTCTCCACTTCCGTTCCTTTGCTGACGATGAGCTGCAGCTTGGTCCTGTCCGTTATGGGAAGTCCCGCCATGGGGTTCTGGGCGAGGATAGTCCCGGCAGGGCTGCTGCTCTTTTTGTAAACCGGCTCCGCAACGGTCACGAGCGAGCTTTCCGCCCCGTAAAGCTCTTTCAGCCGGGGCAGCACGTCGTCTATCTTCTTGCCTACAAGGTCCTCTACTCCGCTGCCCTCCAGACCACGGCTGACAGTCAGCGTGACCCTCCGGTATGCCTTGACAATTGCACCGGGCGCGGGATCCTGCTCCAGTATCGTCAGTGCGTCGCCCTCATTGTCCGAGTAGCGGAGCTGAATCTTGGGGTACAGCTCCTTCTGCTGCATCTCAAGCAGGGCGGTCGTCAGGCTCTTTCCGACGACATCCGGCACCATGACCCTCTCCGCGCCCTGCAAGCTGGCAAGGAAAACCCCGACGCAGGCGATGACCGTGACGATGAGGGTCAGTATCATCGTAAAGAAGAGGGGCGCCCCCCCGTACGCGAGGCCGTCCACCTGCCGCTTAGCGCCGGCCTGTATCTTCCAGCCCAGACCGGGCTTGCCCGTGCTCGTGTCCGCCGTTCCCGCTATATCCTTTTCGTCCATGATAACAACCTCTTTCTTCTATAATATGTGCTATTCCAAAACGGAGCCGATGAAGTTCCTCGCCCCGTTCATGAAGGACTTGTAGTCCATCGCCTTCTTTGCCTGCCATTGCAGCTCGGTGACGAGCAGGACCCCGTCGCCGGTCTGCACCAGTATCCCCCTCTGCTTGGAATAGGACAGGACCGTTCCCGGGACGGCCCCGGTGTTCTGCGTGATTGACGTATCCTGCGAGGCGACCTTGCTCGCAGCCGCCGCCTTCAGAATCCTCAGCTGCATCCCGCAAGAGCTCGTATAGCAGCCCGGCCAGGGGGTGTATGCCCGGATCTGCGCGTCTATCTGCAACGCGCTGTCGCTCCAGTTTATGCGGCCGTCCTCTTTCTTTATCGTCGAACAGTAGCTCGGCGTTCCTTCCTGCGGCTTGGACGGGGGCAGCACCCCCTCCTTGGCAACGTGGCGGAGCAGGGTCGTAATGGCGATTCCCCCGAAGAGGGCCGCCTTGCCCAGGAGCAGCTCCGCCGTCTCCGTTCCGGTCAGACCCATCCGCTCCTCGTAGAGCACGTCCCCCTCATCGATTCCGAGCACCATTTTCTGCAGGGAAAAACCCGTCTCCGTGTCCTGGTTCAGTATTGCAGCGGGAACAGGGGTTGCTCCCCGGTACTTGGGCAGGAGGGAGGGGTGCAGGTTGACCACCCCGTACTTGAACATGGAGAGGAACTTGGGGCCGAGTATATGCCCGTAGGCAAAGCAGACGAAGATGTCCGGCTGTATGGCGGAAATCTCGTTGCGGGCCTCCTCCTTGAGGTGCTCCGGTGTCAGGATTTTTATGTCGTCGCCACGCGCCCTGTTCCAGATTTCGGCGTACTGGGCGACCTCTGTGGGAATCAGTTCCTTGTGCCGCCCCTTCGCGGAGGGCGGGTTGGTCAGCACGGCGACAATCTTGTATGCCTCCGACGGAACGGAAGAAGACATCGCGCTGTCCTTGAGAATAAGCTCCAGTGTCTTTGCGGACGCGGCCGGACTGCCGCCGTACAGCACCCTGAGCATCTGTCAGCCTTCCTTCTTCGCGTTTTTCGCGGCTTTCTTGGCAGCCTTGAGCGCAGCCCGCTCGGCTTTCTTCTTGAAGGACTCTATCGTCTTCTCCTTGAAGGCCTCGTCGCCCCGGTCTATGTAGAGGATACCGTTCAGGTGGTCGTTCTCGTGCTGGATGATGCGGGCAAGGAGGCCGGTCGCATCGTTTATCGTAAAGTGCCTGCCCCGTTCGTTAATCGCGGTCACGGAAATCGTCGAAGGCCGCTTTATCGTCTCGGAGACCCCAGGTATGGAAAGGCAGCCCTCGTCGTAGTCCGTGAGGTCTTCTGAGGTCTTGATAATCTCCGGGTTGATGAATACCCTGTTCACGTCGTCGTCCGACCGCATCACGAAGAAGCGCTTGGCGATTCCGACCTGCGGGGCGGCAAGACCTACCCCGTTCGCGCTCGTCATCGTCTGGAACATCTCGTCCAGCGTCGCGCGGAACTCGTCGTCTATCTCCTCCGGCTGCACCGGCTCGCATTTCTGCCTGAGGATGTCATCCCCTATTTTGTAAATCTTCATTGTATGCCTGTCCTTTCCCTGAAACTGCCTTACCTGCCCTCAAAGGCATTGAGCCTGAGCTCTGCCGACCGCGCGTGTGCGGCAAGTCCCTCTGCCTGCCCCAGGCACACCGCGGCCTTCGCGGATGCGAGGGAGCCTTTCTTGCCGGGTGCGACGCGGAGGGTCGTCACCGTCTTGAGGAACATCCTGACGGAAAGCCCGCCCGTGAACCTCGCGCTGCCCGACGTGGGGAGAGTGTGGTTCAGCCCCGCCGCGTAGTCGCCGAAGACCTCAGCCGCGTTGTGGCCGATGAAAAGAGAGCCGTAGTTGTGCACGAGCGAGGCAATCCTGTCGCGCTCCGCCCCCTCCTCCATCGCAAGCTCCAGGTGCTCCGGAGCCTTCCTGTTCGCTATGGCGGCGGCCTCGTCCAAATTCTTCGTGATGATTATCCTGCCGAAGCTTTCGACCGATGCCGATGCGGTCTGCCTGGTCGGGAGGGCCGCAAGCTGCCTGTCTATCTCGGCCGCGACCTTCCGGGCAAGAGCTTCGTCCGGGGTCGCAAGGACCGGCTGGGCGACGATGTCGTGCTCCGCCTGCGCGAGGAGGTCCGCGGCGACCCATTCCGGGCTCGCGCTTGAGTCCGCTATGATAAAGACCTCGGTCGGCCCTGCCAGCATGTCTATGCCCGCCGTTCCGTAGATAAGCTTCTTGGCCTCAGCGACGAACTTGTTGCCCGGCCCGACGATGACGTCAGCCTGGGGTACGCTCTCCGTGCCGAACGCGAGCGCGGCGATTGCCTGGGAACCGCCCAGGGCATAGGCCTTGGTGACCCCACAGATGTAGGCCGCCGCCATGATGTTCTCATCGGCATAAGCCTTGCCTCCGGCGTAGGGTTTGCCGGGCTGCCCCAGCCCCTTCTTTTCTGCGTCGGCCCTGTCGTCCGGGTGGACGCGGGGCGGGGTGCAGAGGATGACCTCCTTGACACCTGCAGCGACGGCGGGCGTGACCGTCATGATGACAGAGGAGACGAGCGGGAAGCGGCCCGCCGGAACGTAAGCACCCGCACGGTCAACCGGG
>CACYDQ010000218.1 GCA_902773215.1 uncultured Spirochaetaceae bacterium
AGTTCCAGAATCAGCTCCACATGAGAAAGTATCTGATCCCGCCTGCCGAACGCGAGGGCAGCGGCGACAAAGGCGACAAGCTCCTGATCTTCCGCCCGGTCATAGCGGTGCATGAAGCAGGAGGGGTCTTTCTCAAGGAAGGCCGCCGTCTCGTACTTGTCCGCGAGGGAGACGAGCCTGTCCCTCAGAGCCGTGTCCATCCCGGGCCTCCTGACAGCCTATTCCTCGGGGAGCCAGACCCGCATCTCGTTCTCGCCCCGGTTGGCCCAGGCGTAATAGGGCACGAGCGTGATGTCGCAGTCCGCTTCATCCGGCCGCGCATCCGTGTACAGCTCTCCCCCGTCCGCGACCCGCCGCCCGGCGACCGCGAGCTTCTGCACGCCGAAGAGCTCGTCCTTGCAGAAGGGAAGCAGACGAGGCTCCGCGTCGCGTTTTACCCGCAGGTTCAGCACGCCGCCCGGATTGTCCGCCCCCTCGGCGCAATAGACCAGAGGGCCGCGCATGAAGGCGACCTTGCCGGAGTCCGCGCTGATGCGGGGCGAGGGATATATCCGCCGGGGCTCCATGGCGAACTCAAAGGAAAGCGTGTCGTCCGCCCCGAAATCTTCTATTATATGTGCTATGTATGCGAAGCCGTTTTTTTCCTCGTAGGCGAAGGGCTTTCCGTTCTTGCTGCAGCGGACGCTTCCCCGCGACCATCCGGGAAGCCTGACCGCGAGGGTCAGTTCCGCAGGTTTCCTGTCCCCGCAGGGCTCAAAGCGGTATTCCACCCTTCCGTCGTAGGGATAGCCCGTCACGACGTGGATTTTTATGCCGTGCGTCCCGGACAGGTCGAGCGTCCCCCCGACAAAAAGCAGGCTGTAGGCGGTCGCCCCGTCGAGCATCCAGGCATAGCGGCTTATGGAGGCAATCAGTCGGGCGGCGTTGGGCGGGCAGCATGCGCAGGCGAACCACTGGGGGCGGACGGGCAGCGTGTGCCGGTGGGTCACCGCCTTTCCGGAAATGCCGGGCAGGGACTCGAGCGCGTTCACGTAGAAGAAGCTTTTGCCGTCCAGCTGCATCCCCGCGAGGACCGTGTTGTAGAAAGCCCGCTCCATCACGTCGGCGTATTCCCCATTCCTGTCCAGCTCCAGCATCCTGCGGGCAAAGAAGATAAGGCCGATGGAGGCGCAGGTCTCCCCGTAGGCAGTGTCATTGGGCAGATGGTAGTCCTTGGTAAAGGCCTCGCCCTCGTATGCGGATCCTATCGCCCCGGTAACGTACATCCGCCGCCGCGTAATGCTCTCCCAGAGGCGGCGGCATGCGGCGGCAAGTGCCCCGTCTCCCGTCTCCAGCGCGGCGGAGGCCATGCCGGAATAGAGGTAGACCGCGCGGACGGCATGCCCCACGGCATCCTGCTGCTCACGGACGGGGGCTTGGCTCTGCGTGTACTCCGTGTCGCCGTTCCAGCCGCCCCAGACCTGCCAGCCCCGGCCCTCGCTCTCCTTCTTGAAGTAATCGCTGTCCACGCCCCGCACGTCGATGAAGTGCCGGGCAAGCTCCAGGTAGCGCTTCTCCCCGGTCGCCCCGTACAGGCGAACCAGGGCCAGCTCAACTTCCGGGTGGCCGGGGAAGCCCGGGGCTTTCTCCGTGATGAAGTGAGTATAGATGTGGTCCGCCATGCGGCACATGATGTCAAGCAGGTTCCGCTTGCCGGTGCACTCGTACCAGGCGACTGCGGCCTCCATCATGTGGCCCGCGCAGTAGAGCTCGTGCGCCTCCTGCAGGTCGGTCCAGCGCCGCCCCTTCTCCTTGACGGTGAAGTATGTGTTCAGGTAGCCGTCCTTCTGCTGGGCGCGGCCTATCAGCGCAATCACCTCGTCGCATCTCCGTTCCAGGGCCTCGTCCTTCCTGAGGGCGAGCGAATATGCTGCGGCCTCCAGCCACTTGGCCACGTCGCTGTCTTGGAATACCATCCCGTAAAATTCCCGGGAGCAGCTGCCGGTCTCGTTGACCTCGGCGGCAAGGCGGTAGTTTTCCACGGCGTGGCTCTTTTCCACGCCGGGAATCCTGTCGTTCAGGATGTCCTCCTGATAGGGAATGACCGTACCAGTCACCAGCCGCTGGTAACGCCCCAGAAACGCGTCGTCAACGCGGAAAAGCCTCAATGTGTCCGTACTCATACAAATCGATTATAAGACCCACAGGGCAATATGTCAAAGGATTCACACACGGGGATATCAGCAGTTCCTCATGCGAGGACAGCTTCTTTCCGCTGCTCCGAGAGCTCCTTCACCCGTTCTTCGGGAATCTCAGAAAGCTGAGCTATCTTTGAAATTGAAAAAGACCCTTCTTCCAGAAGTTTTATCGCAAACTTCTCGGACTGATCTCTTCTTTCCTCTTGACCAAACTCTTCCATAACTATGCTCATCTGCCTTGCTCCTTTATCGCCGTTCTTGAGATACCGTGCCCGTCCGGCAAGAATATCACTGTTCATGTCATCGGGGTCGGTACATGAGAAGTCATGCATCAGCCGACCAATCGCATCGTTGCCCCGGTAGCTGCCATTTACATATATTATATGCGATTCGTCGCCGAACGCAAGCCCCAGTTCCTCTATCCTTCGTTCGATGTGGTAGAGGGGCAGGTTGCCCTTGAGGACGTCGTTTTCGGTTATGAAGATGACGTAGGTCTCCGGCAAAGCGTCGAAGTCCTGCCCCTCCTTTTCCAGCGGAACGGCATTGTCTTTCTTCCGCCTGCCCGGCAGGAGGGCGTTCGCGTCCAGCATTGCGCTGTAGTAGCGTGCCCGCTTTGCCCTGGCCCCCTTATCCGCCCGCTGGACCTCCACGTTGTAGAGCTTGCCGTCCTTGTCCTTTGCCTTGATATCCAGGCGGACAGACCGCCCCCGCAGGTTCTTGACGGAGACCTGTCCCTTGGACTCCGTGACCTCAAGGTCGTCCCGCTCCAGTATCGTCCGCAAGAGGAACTCCGTCGCCTCGATGTCGTCCTCGAATACTTTGGACATGAAGTCATCGTCAAAGAGACGGAATTTTGCGATTTTCGAAATGAGGAGCTTTCTGCGCTCCTCATCGTTGCTGTCGTTGTTTCCCATAGTAAGAATATACTCAAAGACTGGGAGAAAATCCATACGGGAACGTATTCCCGCAGAGTGTTGCCTCCCGGGCTACTAGAAAAAGCTTTCCATACGTGCCATAATGAAGAAGAACGAAGTCCGACTGACCGGAGGCCCGCATATGCCGAGAACACACGTATTCACAGCCCTGATCATGGGAGCTGCCCTGACCCTCGCAAGCTTCGCCGCCCTGTCCTGTAACGGGACTGGCGACGCAAGCGACATGAACGGTGAAACCTATAATCCTGGGGAGGGGGGGGTATTCAGGAAGTAATTTCGGCTCATCAGGAAACTCTGATGACGGTATATCGGCGACGGACATACTCAACTTCTCCAACTCCAGCGAGGGCATGGAAACCCTGATAGACAAACTTGCCACTGGCAGCACCACGGCACAGAACGCCAGCGCGGGGACCCAGACCGTGACCTTCAGCGCGGACGACATAGGGCTTCCTTCCGGCGGAACGGCAACCCTGACGATAATCGGGGGAGGCTACAACTACTCCGGGACCGCAAGCGCGGGCGCGGACGGCACCGTGACATTCGAAATCCCCATGATAACGAGCGGGACCAGCATCACGGTCGCCCTTACCGTAAAGGGGGCGGACGGCACCCTCCTCTACGCGGGCAGCAGGGAGCAGGAGGTGCGGGGCGACAGCGTGCAGATATCGGTCGCCCTGACCAGCCAGTACTGGACCCTGCCCGCCAGCATCCGGGCGGTCGCAAGCCCCGCCAGCATCCTGTACAGGGCGGCGACTGCC
>CACYDQ010000219.1 GCA_902773215.1 uncultured Spirochaetaceae bacterium
AAGCTTGCAATATCCAGTGGGGAAGCTTGCAATATCCAGTGGGGAAGCTTGCAATATCCAGTGGGGAAGCTTGCAATACGCAACTGATAGGACTTGTTGCTGAAATGAAATTATTTTATATTGTTTAAACTATAAAATAGTTGACAATTAATTATATTATGATATACTGAGGTTATATTCGAAATGGAGGTTTTCTATGCCAAATTATTACCGCGATGAAGATGTCTTTCTTTTTATCCCGGATTTCCATCCCAAACTCTTACAGGATATAATGAAAATTTATGGCTGGAACAACCAAAGGCTTGCATCGTTACTGGGCATCTCATCAGCAAGTGTAAACAACTATCTTGGGAATGCCTCAATGACAAATGATAAGCCTTCTACCTTGAGCGAACCACAGTTCATTACACTGCTGATGTATATGCAACGGAAAATAGAAGAGCAGGATTCTTTGGCCCTTGCTTTCGCCGCCTTTGCACTGCTTTGCCCCGGGATTTCACCTTATTACCCGGACAAACTTTGTCTTTTGGTACAAAATGAAGCATCTAATGTAGAAAAAAAAATGATTTGCGATATGTATTCCTCCGTTTCATGGTTTCCCTATGCTATACGTAATTTGAATATATTTGTGGATTGGCAGCACAATGGGCAAGACAAGTCTCTTTGTGAATACAAGAATATAGGAAGTATATTGGATTTGATGGATGATACTCCTGTATCGGAAGATGAAAAAGAGCTTGCAATAAAAAATGCAAAGAAAGTCATTCCTTTGTATCTCAAGATGTTTATGTCTGCTAGACCAGTCTAAGAGCCGCTACTTAAAACTTGATTTTTGTAATGGTTAGGATATAATTCAGATAGTTTTTGTTTCTATGGTAGGAGAATGGAAATGAAGAAAAACCTGTTGCTTCGTTGTGCCTGTGTTCTGGCCGTGCTGTCTGCCTTTGCCATGCCAATGTCCGCCGGTTCGTCCGGCAGGAAGTCAAGCACGCACAAGGAATCGTCAAAGAAGGAATCCAAGAAGAAAGAAAAAACTTCGAGGGACTCAAAGTCAAACAAGGATTCGTCTTCTGCTGCGAAAAAGTCAACGAACGAGCAGGAGACCGTGGATACGTCGATCTGGGATTTGTCTGTTGTGGATACGGCACGGGATGTTGACTACATGGGTGAAATCGAGAAGAATGTCGTCCTTGAGATGAATATGGCCCGCAGCAATCCCAAGAAATATGCCGAGCTGTATATCGAGCCGCGGATAAAGGAATTCAACGGTAAGACCTATGGTGGGACGCTTCTGACATTTGAAGGAGCTGACGTCGTAAAAGAATGCGTCAAATTCATGAGCAGCCAAAAATCCCTTCCTGCTCTGTTGCCGTCAAAAGGCTTGACCCGGGCAGCCAAAGACCTCTCGGAGACTCAGTGCCGGACCAACCAGACAGGGCATACCGCTCCGGATGGAAGCGACCCCTTCCAGCGAATGAAGCGCTATGGTTCATATTCTGGTACGGCGGGTGAGAATGTATCCTATGGTTCAAAAAGCGCGAGGGAAATCGTGGTTTCGCTTCTGATTGATGACGGCGTGAAAAGCCGTGGCCACAGAAAGAATATCCTGAGCAAAGACTACACGGTGACAGGCATTGGATTCGCAGATACACATAAGGCATACGGATGCGAATGCGTGATTGATTTTGCGGATAGGTATAAGGAAAAAGAATAGGGAATATGTATGGGGAAGACCATACGAGGAGAAGATATGAAAACGAATAAAAGCCCGTCGTGCCATTTTGCCTGTGCTGTTTTCATTATGGCGGCCTGTGTTGTGACTGTATTCGCGGTTTCCCCCAGCAATACCTCTGCATCTTCTTCTTCCGCTTCCGGCGGGCCTGTCCTGCTGGACAAGAACAAGGACGATGATGCCGTATACAGGATTGTCTACGAGCTGAATGGGGGAACACAGAATCAGGCGAACGTGGATTTCTATTCTGGGAACAAAGACGTACCGCTCGCAAGTCCGACGCGGAGCGGTTACGTCTTCGTCGGGTGGTGGACGAATCCTAACGGCACCGGAAAGAAAATCGAACGGATAAGCAAGGGCAGCACGGGCGAAAAGAAGCTCTATGCCCTCTGGAAGATGGACGGCTTTGTGGCGAGCCTGAAAAACGATTCTTCGATGCTGGTGACGGCGATACCGCTTGGTAAGGTCTGCCGGGTGGACGGCCTGTGCAACAGCGAGGATGTGGAGACCTTGGACGCGTTCGCCATAAGCAAGTACGAGGTGACGCAGAGCCTCTACTATACGGTCATGGGCAAGAATCCCAGCAAGTTCGCATCATCTCCTGTTCCGGGTGACGTGCAGGATCAGCGGCCTGTCGAAAGCGTGAGCTATGACGATGCAATCGAATTCTGCAATGCCCTCAGTGAGCTGGCGGGCAGGGAGAAGTGCTACAGGCGGTCGGTCAGCAAGGACGGTCCGGGGGGGGGGGGTGGGGGTGCGACTTTGCCGCCGGTGGCTACCGACTTCCCACCGAAGCGGAATGGGAGTTCGCAGCGAGGGGCGGGCTTTCCGGCGGCTGGGACTATTCGTATGCCGGATCGAACAGCATTTACGATGTGGCGTGGTTCTACGACAACGCCAAAATGCGGACGCATCAGGTGGGTAGGAAGAAGGCGAACGCCTTGGGCTTGTACGACATGAGCGGCAACGTCTGGGAGTGGTGCTGGAACGGCAGGGGCGGAACGACCCGCGGAGGCAGCGGGGGAGGGGAGGGCGACCTGAACGCCGTCGCCGAGTCATTCTGCAAGGTCTACTTCCAGAATACTCTGAGCGGAGTGAACAAGACTTGGACTGGCTTCCGCATTTGCCGGACGCTCAACGCCGCGTCCGTAGCGGACAGTATGGGGGTAAGCAGTCTCTATTTTACGTATATTGTGCAGGAAGGCGATATGATGTCGAGGATAGCTGAGAGGTTCGGAGTTTCCCAAGAAGCAATTATCAGTATCAATAGTATAAAGTCTTCCCGTCTTATACAGCCGGGACAAGTTTTGAGAATTCCTTCACAGGGTTGGGAAGCGATAGCCGAGGCCTCTGCCGGGACGGGCGTATATTGGACAGAGCATGGCGAAAGTTTTCACCTGTATGAAGATTGCCAAGGGCTCAATCGTTCGGAAACGCTGACGACCGGAGCGGCAGATGAGGCTCTGACCGCAGGGAAGGGGAACATCTGTAGCTTGTGCGAAATTCGCCATAGAAGGGAACTTGCTGCAGGTGCGGAAAGCCTCCCTGAGGCTGTGAACGAGTAGGACCTTGGTAAGTCCGGTTCATAAGGTCAGACTGCCTTCATTCAGCAGGAAGTCGTAGATGTTCATTGTGTATATCCCGTAGTCGTCATAATAGGGAGGAACGATGTCGTTCGTTATGATGATTTTTCTGAAGGAGTCATCAATCAGCTTGAATGGTCGGGTTTCCTGCGTCCTTTTTCCCTCGTCCTGCACCGAGTACGCAGACTGGATGTAGTAGCGTTCCGAACCAAGGTTGCACACGAAGTCAACTTCCAGTTGGCTTCGTACGACTTTCCCGTCTGCGTTTTTAGATGCTGTGCTGATGACACCCACGTCCACATTGTAACCCCTCCGTCTGAGCTCATTATAAATCACGTTTTCCATGCTGTGAGTTTGCTCAAGCTGGCGGAAATTTATGCGGGCGTTTCGTAGTCCCAGATCCGAGAAGTAATACTTCCGTGGGGTCTCTATGTAAGACCTTCCTTTTATGTCATAGCGAGTGGACGCTTCGACCAGAAAGGAATCTTCCAGATAGTCCAGATATTTTTTTATCGTAGTGGATGTTATGTTTGATTTCTTTTTGGAGTGAAATGTATTCTTCAGTTTCTCAGGGTTTGTGAGGGAACCGATTGCAGAGGAAAGCACGTCAAGCAGTTCTTCCAGTTCCCCGGTATTCCTTATTTTGTTCCTCTGCTGGATGTCCCGTATGTAAATCTCTTCAAACAGACCGTTGAGCAGCGACAGCTTCTCTGATTTGTTCTCGCGGAGGACGACGAGAGGAATTCCCCCATACAGCATATATTCGGAGAAGCCTTCATATCTGTCGCCTTTGAATACGCTCATAAACTCAGCGAAGCTCAGCGGAAACAGATGCAGCACATCTCCCCGTCCTGCAAATTCCGTGGCTATATCGTGTGAGAGTAACTTTGCGTTGCTTCCCGTAACGTATACGTCCATGTTTTCCTTTCGGAGATATCCGTTCAGAACGGATTCAAACGAGTCAAGCATCTGAATTTCATCGAGCAGGAGGTAGTACATTCCGCTGTCAGTAATCTTGCTCTGGATATAGCTGAGGAACTTATGAGGATTCGCCTTTCTCCGTGTTTTTTGCATTTCAATCAGGTCCTCGCCGATACGCATAAGGTCATCCGCAGAATCGAACGCAAAACGGATGATATGGTCAGGGGCAATCCCGTTTTCAATCAGGTGATTGTAAAAGAGGGTGTTCAAAAGATATGACTTCCCGCACCGGCGTATTCCTGTTATTACCTTTATAAGGGTATTGTGTTTCCTGTCAATGAGCTTTTGCAGGCAGGATTCCCGCTTTATCTCCATACAGCCTCCGTTCTAGAAGAGATTTTTGCAACTTTACACACTTTTCTCTTCTAGACTATCGGCATAAGCGGGCGAAAAGTGCATTCCAGAAGAGATTTTTGCAACTTTTTACACTTTTCTCTTCTAGAACGGGGCGTCTCCAGAGACGGAAGGGGTCAGTCGACGAGCAGCAGGCACTTGTTGATTATCTCCCGCTCCATGTTGCGTCCTGCCCGCTTGTCACTCGGCGTTGCGGCGGAAGAGAACTGGAGCGCATGGTCGCCGTGGAAGCGGATTTTTGGGTGCCCGTGCTGCTCCGGGACAAGCTCGAAACCGCACTTTGAGAGGGCTTTCAGGCGCTTGTCGGTATTGTCCTGCTTGAGGGCGGTTTTGATGTCATCCGCGAGCTTCTCGGCCTTGGAATGCAGGGGGGAGAACTGCTCGTTTTCCTGTATAAAATCGTCCAGTACCTGGAACTTGCGCAGATGCGAGTCCTTGTCGAGCTTGTTTTTTGCCTCTCTGGCCGCTTCCCACAGCAGGGCCTTGAAGTATTCCTCTATCTCGGCAGGGAATTTTTGATCCACCGCACATTTGATTCTGAGGGTTATGTCCCCGGAGGACTCTTTCTGCGACTTGTCGAAATGTGCCTCATAGGACTCGCATTTGCCTTTGAGGATGTCGTTCTCCTCTTTTAGGTGCTCGTTCTGTGCTTTCAAATCCTTGTTTTCTTCATTCGACATATCGAACAGCTTGTCCGATTCAATCTTCTCATTTCTCAGGGCGGAGAATGCTTCCTTGTCCTTTTGGGCGAGTGATGCCAGCGTGTCCTGCATCTGTATGGCGAGGGACTTGGCGAACAAACCGCTCCTGGCCTTCGCTATGCTGGCGAGGCCTTGGGCGAGCGTTTCTGTCTCTGGAAAATCGGGGGAAGATGGCATGCAATATATGATAGTGAAAAAAAGGCGTTCCGGCAACGAAAAAGCTTTCTGCGCAGCTCCGTCTTCGTGTCCACCGGCTGCTCCCCATGTTTTCCGCCCGGGACCTGTACGCGGACGGGCTGGCGGGCAAGTCCTGAGGGGCCTGATTGAAACAAAGCTCGTTTTCTGCTATAGTTTCTCTTACAAAGAACATACGAGAGGCGGGCGGTGGCTGGTTTGAAAGAGTCAATAGACGGGTCCATAAATGCAATCCTTGAGTCCTACGAGAAGTACGGCGGGATAAACCTGGACGAGTCCAATAATTTCCCCAACAGGCAGAATGTCATAGAGGTGCTCAAGGACATTGAGTACCTTATCTTTCCCGGTTTCAGGACGGCGGAGACTCTGGACGCGGGGACCCTCCGCTTCATCGTGGGCCAGCGGGTGAACCGCATTGTGGAGATGCTGACCCGCGAGATAAAGAAGGCCCTTGCCTACGTAGTGCGGGACAAGAACGTCGAGTTCTCCCACTGCTTTGCCCTCGCGGAGCAGACGAGCCTCGCTCTGATCGACGAGATACCGGAGCTCCGGCGCAAGCTTGGCCTGGACGTTCAGGCGGCATACGAGGGAGACCCGGCGGCCAAGTCCACGGAGGAGGTCATCGTCTCGTATCCCGGCCTGTCCGCCATCTGCGTGTACCGGATAGCCCACTTCCTCGCTGTCAACGGCGTGCCCGTCCTGCCCCGGATTATGACCGAGTATGCCCACGGGCATACGGGGATTGACATAAACCCCGGTGCCCAGATCGGCGAGAAGTTTTTCATTGACCACGGGACGGGCGTCGTCATCGGCGAGACCACGGTCATAGGCAACAACGTCAAGATTTATCAGGGAGTCACGCTCGGAGCGCTCAGCGTCAAGAAGGAGCTGATGGACAAGAAGCGGCATCCGACCATAGAAGACAACGTGACGATTTACGCCAACGCGACCATCCTGGGCGGCAAGACCGTCATCGGGGAGGGGTCCACCATAGGCGGCAACACCTGGATAACCCAGTCCGTTCCCCCGCATTCCGTCCTGACCCAGGGCAAGCGGCAGGACCCGACCAGCTAGTTCGTTCTGTCATTTCTATATTATTGTAGGAAATATAAGGAGTTTTTATGTCCACACCATTGGAGAACTATGTGAAGGAGGCGGGCGGCAGCTTGAGCCCCGCCATGACCGCCTATGTCGCGAACCTGCAGCAGGTCGCCGCCGTCGCGCCGGAGAT
>CACYDQ010000220.1 GCA_902773215.1 uncultured Spirochaetaceae bacterium
CTCGACAGCCTGAGCCGCCCGGTCAATGTAGCCTTCGTCGAGCGTCTCCACCTCGCCGTTGTCCACGGCGACGGACATCTTCTGCTCGATCGGCAGGCGGGCCAGCACCTCAAGGCCAAAGTCCTTCGCGATTCCGTCTATGTTGTTCTCGCCGAAAATGCGCAGCTCCTTGCCGCAGTCCGGGCACTTCACATAGCTCATGTTTTCGATGAGGCCGAGGATTGGTACCTTCATCATGTTCGCCATGTTGACCGCCTTCTCCACGATGACGCGGACCAGCTGCTGCGGTGAGGCGACGACGATGATTCCGTCAATCGGGATGGACTGGAAAACCGTCAGCGGAACATCGCCCGTTCCCGGCGGGCAGTCCACGAACATGAAATCCACGTTGTCCCAAACCACGTCGCCCCAGAACTGGCGGACAGCCCCGGAAATGACCGGTCCGCGCCAGATGACCGGGTCGGTCTCGTGAGGGAGCAGGAAGTTCATCGACATTATCTGCACTCCGCCAGCGCTCGTGACGGGCTTGATATATTCCGAGTGCTTTCCGTCCGGTCCCGCCATGGAGCCGCCTTCCGCCCTCTCCTCCTGCAGGCCGAATGCCGTCGGGATGGAAGGGCCGGTTATGTCCGCATCCAGAATTGCCGAACGGTATCCGTCCCGGTGAACCTTAGCCGCCAGGAGGCTCGTCACCATGGACTTGCCCACTCCGCCCTTGCCGCTTATGACCGCTATGACCTTCTTGACCGAGGAGCCAGCATGAAGCTGCTCGTGCATGTCCCTGTCCTTGCAACCCTCTTTACTGCAGCCACCACACTCGTGGGTGCATCCTTCTTCAGCCATCGTATTCCCCCTAAGAAATCTTCTATATATATACTATATACTGATTTTCGCCCGCAAACGGCAAGCCGCGCAACGTCGGGCAACGCCCGAATTACACGCCGCAAATCCGGTCTGCGACATAGACCCCGCTCGCGGACGCATGGGAGAGCGAGTGGGTCACGCCCGACCCGTCGCCGATGATATAGAGCCCCTTGTACTTGCTCTCCAGGTTCTCGTCAATCTCCACCTCCATGTTGTAGAACTTGACTTCGACCCCGTAGAGCAGGGTATCGTCATTCGCCGTGCCGGGAGCGATTTTGTCCAGGGCTTTTATCATCTCGATAATGCCGTCAAGGATGCGCTTTGGCAGGACCAGGCTCAGGTCACCGGGGGCAGCCGCGAGAGTCCCTCGGACGATTCCCTCCTCCAGGCGGTCATAGGTGCTGCGCCGTCCTCGCTCCAAGTCGCCGAAGCGCTGGACGATGACCCCGCCGCCAAGCATGTTGGACAGGCGGGCAATGCTCTCGCCGTAGCTGTTGCTGTCCTTGAAGGGCTCGGAAAAAGCCTGGGAGACTAAGAGGGCAAAGTTCGTGTTCTCCGTCTTTTTGGCAGGGTCCTCGAAGGAGTGGCCGTTGACGGTGATGATGCCGTTCGTGTTCTCGTTGACGACAATGCCGTGGGGGTTCATGCAGAAGGTGCGTACCTGATCCTCGAACTTCTCCGTCCGGTAGACGATTTTGCCCTCGTACAGCTCGCTCGTGATATCCTCGAATATGACGGCGGGCAGTTCCACGCGCACGCCGATGTCCACCCGGTTGGACTTGGTGGGGATGCCGAGCTCGGAGCACACCCCGGCCAGCCAGTGGCTGCCGCTCCGTCCGACCGACACGATGCAGTTGTCGCAGGAAGCCGTCTCCTCGCCACTCCCGCCCTTCCACCTGACGGAGTAGCCTTCCCCTGTCCGCTCAATCCGCGTGATTGGGGTGTAGAAGAAGAAGGACACCTTGTCCTTGAGTTCCTCGTAGAGCTTCTGCAGTACGATGTAGTTTATGTCCGTTCCAAGGTGGCGGACGCTCGCATCCAGCAGGTTCAGCTTGTTCTGCATGCATATTTTCTTGTACTTGGTGCCCCCCGTGGAGTAGAGCCGCGTCCCTTCTCCGCCGTGGGAGAGGTTTATCTCGTCCACGTACTGCATGAGGGAGAGGGCTTTCTTCTTGCCGACATGGGCATAGAGGGTGCCGCCGAAGTCGTTCGTGATGTTGTACTTGCCGTCGGAGAAAGCCCCCGCCCCGCCGAAACCGCTCATTATGGAGCAGGTTTTGCACTTGATGCAGCTCTTGACCGTCGTCCCGTTTATGGGACACTTCCGCTTTTCCAGGGGACCACCCGCCTCGAACACGGCGATTTTCAGCCCGGGCTTATTCTTTACGAGCTCGTAGGCCGAGAAAATCCCTCCCGGCCCCGCGCCGACAATGATAACGTCATAAGTCATAGGACTATTATAAAGCAGCGGGGACGAAAAGGAAAGCAAAAACTATCTCAGCCTGCGCCAATCCTCGGGAAGAGGGCGAAGAATGCTGCCAGATGCTCAATCAGGAAGAAGAGCTGGTTCAGCACGAAGGTGCAGAGGGGGACGAGGGACGGAACGGCCAGACCCGCCACGACGGAGACGAGCGAGACTGCCATAAACACGCCGACAAGGGGCGAGACGACGATGCTCGCGACAATCCCGGCGGGGGCGACGCAGCCGAAGAGACAGAAGGAGACCGGGGCGGTCGCCAGGAATGCGGAGAGCGAGGCCGCAAGCGGAGAGGCGAGCGCGGGCGGGACGCAGGGGGCAAGGTAGTGTTCGGCGGGGGCTGACAGAAAGAGGATTCCCGCGACAGCCGCGTAGGACAGCATGAAGGCCGGCGTTTGAACGTCTGCCGGTCGGAGGAAGACGTGGAGCAGGAAGACCGCCCCCATTGCCGTCCTGCCGTCCGCACCGGGAACGTGCAGGCTGCCACATGCGGACAGGAGAAGGACAAAGAGGAATGCCCGGAACAGGGAGGGCGAAAGCCCCGCAAAGAATACAAAGCAGGAGACACCGAGCAGTCTGAGCAGGAATCGCCTCCGCCCTGTAAGGCGGGAGAACAGGGCAGAGAAGAAGGACAGGTGCATCCCGCTCAGGGCAAGAACGTGCGAGAGACCTGCCCGGCGGAAGGACTCGGACAGGCCGTCGTCCAGATATTCCCTCGAGCCGGAGAGCAGGGCAAGAACAAGGCCGCCCGCCCTGCCCCACGAGGCAACGAGCCGCCTGAAGCCCAGCCTCGCCACGGCCCGAATGCGGAAGGGAACGGACAGGATGCCTTTTCCCCAGCCCAAGTCTTCGGCCTGCTGAACCTCGAATATCCCCTTTCTGTCGTTCCAGCGGCCTGTGAAGCGGAAGGATGCCCCGCTCTCCAGCAGGAGGGAACTGCCCGCCCTGGAATACAGACGGCCAGGGTAGAGGGACTCCACCAGGGCGGCGGGCAGGGACAGGGGGATGCTGCCGTGTGCGTCGCAGGAGACAGAGCCTCCCGGAAGCCTGCCGGATGCGCGGTAGACCTCCGCCCGGCAGGAATACATCGCTCCTGACCTACCGCCGGAGGATTTTGCCGGACTGGAGCAGAGCCTGCATTCCAGCGAGCACACCGACGGCAAGGGAACAAGCGAACCATAGGAGCCGGATTCCCTGACGGGAACGGCACCGCAGTAGATGAGGGCGGCCAGAAACGCGGCCACCAAGAGAACGGGATTTGTTTTTACCACTTCAATTTTGCGAGGGCAAGGCGTGCCTCATCCGTGACATCACTTGGATAATCCAGGTATGTCGCATAGAGAAGGTAGTCAAACGCGGCCTTGTCCCCCAGACCTCCCAAAGCCTTGATTACGGAAAGCACAACGGCTTCCTCGGGGGCAGCCCCCGACTCCATGTCCTTGTTGAGGGAATCAAGGTATTTGGAAAGGTAATGGCCCGTGTCAGGACATGAGACTTGGGCCATATCACGTATCAGCGCGCAGAATCCGTCCGTGTCGAGCAGCCCCCAGCCGTAGCTCTTGCAGGCCACGGGGAAAGCTTCCGCAATGTCCTGGGCGCATCTGGTCCAGCGGCAGGCGGCGGCAAGCGAGACGGAACGCACGTACAGCAGGGCATCCTCCTCGGAGGAAAAAACACCGTTGTTGTCCC